>JAYYJC010000345.1:0-7163 GCA_036146655.1 Myxococcota bacterium
TCAATTCGTCGTTCGCATGGTTGTTGTCACTGACGGTGCCTCTCAAGAAGACCGTCTCTCCTTCCATCAATGTGTCACCATTGGATGGGACGGTGATGGTCGCTTCGGGGGCTGAATTGACTATCTTTGCGGCATTGTCGCTGTTACAAGCCAGACCCGCCAGCAAAAAAATCCAAATCTTCGTATTCATCGTACTTCTCCACTTCACCAAAGTATTCTACAACAATACTTCAGCATGTAACAAGGGCTTTGGCTCCTTTTCGACCTCATCGGTATCACTGACCGAACAACAAGTGAGCTGGACTCATGGACTTTTCAGCTTTTACCTATAAATTGTTACCTATTGGTAACCAGTTTTGGATGACTTCAATTTGTAAATATACCATTCAGTAGATAATGGAATGTAATCTGATTTATTTTAACAGGAGCACCGATGTTGATTCTTGGCTTATTGTCCATTGCGTTGGCTGAAGGCGTTGAAGTGAGTGGTGATGTTCGATTGACCACTGACACCGTTTCACCTTTTGTTTTGGACGAATTGGGAACCACCGTTGATCGTCCGTTCGTACTCCGTTCACGTGTCATTCTCGGAATGCGCACCGCTGTGTCATCCAATACGCATTTATTGCTCGGGGTCGAAGGACTATCGGGTCAGATTGCAGGCGCAACCACCGATATTGGAACATCAATCGGGGACGATGTCTTTCGAGTGAGTCGAACTGGACCTGAGGACTTGTGGCAAGTTTGGCCACGGGCGTTGGCCATTCAGCATAAAAAGGGCCGTCTCAATACCAGCGTGGGTGTTCAAACCTTTCATTGGGGGCTAGGGATGCTCTCCAATGACGGTTTGCAGTCGACCACTTTTGGTGAAGCAAATCAGGGCAACATCTATCTCCGGGGGGCACTGGCAGGCGCACCGGTGTTGGCCGAAAATCCAGAGCAGTCCATTCGTTTGTTCTTTGCGACCGACTGGATTTTAAGAGACGACAATGTCTCGGTCTACGATGGTGATACTGCGTATCAGGTGATCACGGGGGTCATGCAACAACGGAATACCACTTACTGGTCGTTCTTGAGTGGGGCCCGTTATCAAAAAGACAGAGAAGACATCTACCACCCTGATGGTCGAACCACCGGTTGGGTGGTGCCCTTTGATTTCCATGGAAAGCAAGTTCTTGGTCCTATGGCATTTGAGCTGGAAGCGGTTCAGCTTATGGGAAGAACCAACCGAATATACTCAGAACAAACCCGAGGGGAAACGAGCAAACTTCAAGCAACGGGTTTTATGTTTCAACTGGCGCCAGCAGAAAAGCCAGAAGACGAATTTGCAGTTTGGGCGAGTGGTATTGGCGGTTTTGCCAGTGGAGACAACAACCCCACTGACGGCGTAGCCCGTGAGTTCTCAATGCATTCAAACGCCAATGCAGGTCTGCTGCTTTTTGACGAGATTATCCCGATGATCAGTGCCAATGCCGTGGATCGAATTACAGATCCCGGCTTGAGCGCACAACCCCCTGCATCTTTGCGCTATGCCGTCAACCAAGGGACGGTCAGTGGTTCCGCTTATCTTCAATTGCTCGGGCATGTACAGTACAAGCGTACCAAGGCCAAGCTCGGTTATCTGTATGCCCATCGCACGGCCGCACTGGCCGACCCATATACCACTGGAATCAGTGGTGGTTATCCAGTTGGTTTTGGCGGCGTCGATGTTGACAATCGAAGTCTTGGTCATGAAATTGATCTGCGCTTGCGTGCTGGCTTTGGCCAACAAATGCGGTATGTCCTCGTCGGAGAGGGCGGATATTTTATTCCAGGCAGTGCTTTGAGTGGCGTGCTTGATTCACCTGTGTGGGGTGTGCACAGTCGACTTCAGATTCAGTGGGGAGCATTTTAAATGATGAGTCTAATTTTTCTATGGGCCTGTGGAGGTCCTTTGCCAGAAGGCTGGTTGCTGTCTGAGCAGACCGGAGGCCCAACCGTAAACTATGACATTCTTGCGGAGCCCCTTCCAGAGATTCCGCTACCCAATGATCAGGCCACCCGTCTTGACCCAACCACGCCAACAGGTCGGCGCCTCAACATTTCCGAAGAGGCCCCGACAGAGTATGAGAGTCGAACCCGCCGAACATTCAATGAGATGGACGGTTTTGGAACTTATGCACCCATCATGGTGAGTTTTGACAAGCCGCTCGATGTGGCAGATCTTTATGAACGCATGGGCACCAACCATGATTTTCGAGATGACGCGCTTTTTGTCTTCAATGTGGACCCAGCTTGTGCTCGGTATGGTGAAGAAGTGGCCATCGACATGGGCAGTGGGCGCTTTCCGGCCACACTGTACCGTCATGGCGAATTGATTCCAGACCCAGAAGCACCCAACGGCACTTTTGTGAGTGAGCGAGGCAACCTTTATTTCGACTTTGATCCCCATGCGCACTACCACAACATATTGTTTGAAGAAACCAATGAAGATCTCAATGGAAACGGCATTCTAGATCCTGGCGAAGACATGGACTATGACGGCGAACTGGATGTGGCCAACTTTGTGGATCCAAGTGCCTGTGATGGTGTCACTGGTGTTGAAAAAGATCAATGTGTGGCCGATAACCTGATGTCATTCTACGACAGAGCGGCCAACCGTCTATTTCTTCGTCCGCTCTGGCCCCTTGAGCAGCAGTGTACTTATGCCGTTGTATTGACAAAGCGAATTCTCGGCGAAGATGGCAAAGCCATCCAGTCCCCTTTTCCTTATGTCAACCCACAAGGACAGACCAGTGATGTGTCAAAGGCTGCTGAGTTTTTATCACGGTACAACTTGTCAACAGACGATGTGGCTTTTGCATGGAGCTTCACCACTGGCTCGATGACCCTCGATTTGGAAACCCTTCGAGCCGGACTGTATGGTTCTGGTCCTTTTAAGCAACTCAAAAATGAGTTTCCCGTTTCTGGATTCAAACCCTTTACGAGAGCAGAACTAGCTGACCGAAATGACAGTGTGCCTTTTGCTGGCAAGGAAGACGACTATATGATGGATGGGCCTTGCTCTGGAGCTGCCATGACTTGGCTCTGGGGCCCGAGCGCTTTGGACGAATGGCCTGGTAATACCTGTGCAATCGAGGCAGATCTGTCAACAATGGATGGGCTTTTTGCTGGGCGATTCACCTCTCCAAACTTCCTTGTGGATCGAGACGGGATTGCCACTTCAAAGTACCCAGCGGACAATGACGAGCATTGGGAAATCGACCCGATGACGGGTTCTGGTCCTTATGGGGAACACGATGTGACTTTTTGGTGCGCTCTGCCTCAAGAACTTGATTACTCATGCAGCGAAGGAAATCCGGAAGGCATTGCTTTTTGTAAGCCTTTTCCAGTCATTTTATATGCCCATGGCTACGGTGGTTCTCGTGCTGAGATCTCACTCCACATGGGCCGTCACAATGCCATGGGCTATGCCATGTGTGGTGTGGATGCCTATGGCCATGGACTGAATGTCTGGCTGGATGATCCGATTGCGGGTGCCACGCTTGCCATTGCCAATGCAGAGTTTACCCGAGATGGCTTACCTGAACTTGGTGCGCTCTTGGCCACTGGCCGTGACAGAGACTTAAACAATGATGGTCTTTCGGATCCCGGGGCCGACATGTGGACTTCTGATGTTTTTCACACCCGTGACATGGTTCGACAGTCTGTGTTGGATTATTCTCAACTGGTTCGTATTTTGCGTCACATGGATGGCGAAAACTTAGATGGTCATGGCCGAGTCCTTGGTGACATCGATGGGGATGGCAAAGTCGACATTGGTGGACCTGAAAATACGATTGGAATGTGGGGTATTTCGCTGGGTGGCATCATTTCTGGTGTTTTGGCTGGTTCTGAGCCCTCAATCGACACGGTCTCTCCAAACGCAGGCGGTGCTGGGCTTACAGACATCACCACCCGTCAAAATCAAGGTGGGGTTCCTGAAGCTGTTGTCATGCCCATGATTGGGCAATTGGTGGTGGGCTGTATGCCAACCGACAGCCATCAAAACCCACTGGAAGCTGGCGAACAGTCGGACAGTGATTGCCTCGGCGTGGGAGCTGATGGTCCCTTTGATGCCCGCCAACTTCGCCTCGCGTTTATCGCCAACGATAATGCCAAAGATCGCAAAAAGGCATTTGCAGCCATTGACAATGTCAATCCTGGTGACCGTGTGGTGGTTGAAAACTTGGTGAGTGGCGAGCAGATTTCTCGCGTGGTGACGCCTCAGGGGTGGTTCCGAGCCGGGATTGCAGCGGATGCGCTGGACTCCATTTCAAGACGCCCTGTACTCGGTGCTTTGGGCAATTCAACTGGTGAGATGCGAGTGGACGATCCCACCTTGGTGGGCGATGCCATTGAGATTCGTCTCTATGAAGGCGACAGTGATGTCCTCAAAGCCACCGTCAATACCTTTGAGCAAGAACTTGAATTTCAAGGGTCTGTCTATCCTGAAGGCAGCACACTTGTCGTTCTTCAAGAAGGTCTTGGCTATGATCGCAATACTGCAGATTTTGCTCGATTTTTGGCCATTGCGCAATCGGCACTTTCACCAGCGGATCCGGGCGTGTGGGGGGCTTATACGGCTGTGGAACAATTAGACTACAGCTATGACCCGTATGCACGAGGCACCAATGTGTTGATGATGCCAACTGCAGGAGACAACAATGTACCGGCCAGCACGGGTGTGGCAATGGGCAGAGTCAGCGGCCTATTTGGCTCTTGGATTAGAGATGACAGTCTGCCTGCAGAGTATGGTTGGCGTGAAATGTTTATGCCTGATGAGCGCTACGGTCACTCGATCGACGACGAGTTGGTTAAAAGCTATGTGGTTGAAGGTGACGCTCGATTGCAGCGTTTCGAAGACAACCCCATCAACTTGAATGTCATCTATGACATAGACGATGTGTCAGATGGAACGGCAGAGTTTTCCTGTGGCGACAGCGACTGGTCTGCGATGATCGGGGAAAGCCTCTGTCCAGATGATGTTCAAGGACAAGAGATTTTTTATCCCGTTCCGGCCCCAGAGCCTGGAAATGCCCTCCGTCAAAATATTTTGCGCGAAGATGGACAATACGATGCCTTCCGAATTCCCTTGCTTCGACCTGCAGGTCAGCACGGCATCTACAATGCACAGTCCTTCCGTCAGTTTGATGCCGATGCATACATGGTCAATTTTACGGTTCGTTATCTCGGTGGAAGAGCTAAGAATGTGGAGCACATGGCAGGGTGTGATTGTTCGGCCAATCTGATTCCAGCCTTTTACCGGAACGGTGAGTTGCTTGAACTCTCTCAAGACGATCGTCAATGCAATGAAAACGATCTCAACCTGTGTGAAGCAGAGTGCCTTGACTGGGGCTTTGAGACCCCTGAACAACGGGATTGCGAGCCTCTTTAAGGTTTTGATTGGGGTCTATTTAAATAGTCTTCTCTTCTGTTCTGAAAGAAAAACAGAATGGTCGCAAAGAGTCCCGACAACTTAAAGAGGCTGTGGGTCAGTTCAGGATTAAAGCATGAGGCAACAATAGAGACGAGGCAAAATATTCCAATCAGGTATCCATATTTTAAGAATGGATAAGTGTTCGTAAAGGCCAAGCCCACAATGCCTAAAAATCCAAGCATGATGAGGTCACCATCCATATCAAGATACGCCCCAACTGCGGAATAAACCACCAACAAAAAAGAGCCAAAGCCAAGGGTCGTTTGAAGCCGTCGGTGATGGGCATTGAAACGCAGATCTCGATTGGCAAAAATGAACAAGTTGATCGAACCACTGAGTATGGTCATGGTCACCAGTAACCGCAAACCGGTAATCTCAGGCGCATAAAGAAAATCATAAATGGTAACGCCTGTAATGAGCACCATGACAACAATCAGCATCAGTTGGCTGAGCCAAAACTTTTCTTGTCGAATGTGGGTTTGGTCGTAGGCTTTGTGAAGCTTTTGATAGGCCAGCTTTTTGGTGTTTATCTCGTCTTTAAGGGCTTGATATTTGTCTTCGAGTTCAGGTGTGATGGTGGTACAGGTTTCATAGATCACCTTTGCCACCTGCATTTCTTTGTGCTCAATTGAGATCGAAAGCATGGTTTCGTTGGTTTCGATGAGTCCTTGATCTGCGAGAGCTCGATGGCTGGGAAAATTTCGGGCCTGCTCAAATGCGAATAAGGCTTTGTGATAGTCTGATAGCGCCAACTGATTCTGATGGACATTGGTGCCAATGGTCCTGAGATCTGCAAGGAGCTCTTGACCAGCAGAAATGTAATTTTCGGCTTCTTGAAGATTAAAATAAGCCTCAAGCTCTTTTCGGAATGTCGCAACAGAGTCGGGGCGTGCATCGATCAATTGATGGCATGTACGGTTGGCCAACTCCCCCAAGTATTGCGGAACAGAAGCAGGGTAATCATACGGTTCACTCTGTTCGGCAAGGGCCATATTTTCCTTTACATTTTGGCCATTGTGTCTGGGGTTTCCAGCCAATATGTGGTGCAAGGTGCTGCCCAGCAGATAGATGTCGCAACTCGGCGAGCTATTTGTGTTGAGGTCTAGCATTTCAGGGGCCATATAGGCAGGGGTTCCGACCACCAAGTCCATCTGCCGTTGTGATGACTTCGAATCAAATGCAATCCCCCAGTCCATTAAATAGACTTCGCCAAATTGCCCCATCATGATGTTTGAGGGTTTGATGTCACGGTGAATAACACCCTTACTATGTGCGTATTCAAGGGCTCGACAGACTTGCACAAGGGCATGAAGCAGTTCATTGAGATCGTCTCCACTGTCGATGCTTTCAAGCATGGAGCGTCCCTCAATCTTTCGCATCACAATTTCAACCTCATTGGTTATTGTGCGTCTGAGCAAATAAATTGGAACGATGTTGGGATGTTCCAGACGGCCTGTCAGGTGGGCTTCTTTCAACATCAAGCGGATGTGACCCGGTGCATGGTCTTTGGGAACTTTAATGGCCACACTGCGAGAGGGCTCACTTTGTTGTGCTGTATAAACTTCAGCCATACCGCCTTCACCGATCAGCGCTCCAAACTCAAAATCAAGATCAGAGATCTCTTGGTTCAATGCGGTCGGAGAATAGTGTTCAAAACCAACCGTGTCCATCTGTGATGAAAGATTGAAATCTGAAAAATGAAGTG
>JAYYJC010000346.1:0-10000 GCA_036146655.1 Myxococcota bacterium
GTTCATCCGATATCCGACTGTTACGCTCGAATGATCAGTTGCTTTGGATGAGGGAAAGCCGTTCTCCTGTAAAGGCACCGGAAAACTTGAACCCCTTTATTGAAAAGCTTCAGAATGCGTGTCAATCCGAGCAAGATGTAAAGCGCTTTATTGCCATCGCCATACGGTGTGCAGAAACAGACGCGACCCAAAATTATTCGATGCTTCAGCATCTTGTTGATGGATGGATAAAGAGTGGGGATTCAGATTCTCTGCTGTCGGTCTTTCGTATTTTATTAGAATTTGCACATCGAAAGCTGAACTCCGCTCGAGCACTCTTATCGGAAATGGTCACCGAAGAAAAGATTGTTATGTACAGGGAATTTATCCAAAGCAAGCCTGTAGAGTGGTCTGACCAAGTGGAGTCATTGCTTACCCTCGAAGGGTTGCCGCATGAGAATTGGGTTTTGGTCTTAAAAGACATGCCGCTTGGAGAATCCCGAGCGAATCTGCAAACTGTTTTGAAAGTTGCAAACATCGATATGACAGAGCTTTACCTTGATTCGCTTGAAAGTGAAGAAGAGGGCGTTGTACTTGATGCTGTGTCTGCACTTGGCGAAATTGGTAGTCCAGATGCAATCAAGGGTATCCTCAAAATGTTAAGCAGTGTTCTTGCAAGCGTCCGCCATGCCGCTCTCTCCTCGATTAAAGGCCGTTATGATGAGACGATGAGAGTCAAGATTTTAAAAATACTTCGGGATCCTGAACCCTCCAATCGTTTATTGGCGCTGAGTGTGCTGACTGAAGGAAAAGAGCGCCAAATCGGAAATGGCATCTTGGGGGTCATGCAAAATCCTGACTTTCAAAATTACCAAACAAACGAGCAGCAGCAATTCTTTATGGCATTGGCGCAATATCCTTCGCCGACTGTATTTCAGTATTTAGATCAAATCCTTAGTGAAAAAAATCTAACGCGCTCTAAAAAAATTATTGAACGACAACAATTTGCAGTTCAATGTCTCGGAAAAATGAAGAGTACAGATGCAAAGAATGTTTTGTCTAAGGCTTCAGCTCGATGGTATCTCTCAGGTGAAATCAAGAAAGAGATCAATAAAAGAATCTAGGGAGATAAAAAATGTCGGAAGAAAGTGTGACAAAAGCAGGCATTAAGGTCATCAACGCCTTGTATTCACTGTCGAGTATTTTAAAACTTTATGAAGTGAACAACGATGCAGTGGTGCGTATCATGGAAACGTTACAAAAGGAACTGCAAGACACCTTTACAGAGGTCAACGAACTTCACTTAATGCTTCGTAAAGATGAATTTTTCATTAATGATCAATTGCTCAAAGTTGATCTTGCGCTGTATACAAAGGCCAGAGAAGTGGCCATCATTCTCGATGCTTTTAATTGGGGTGATATTCGCATTTCCTCAGAAATTGGAACACTTGAAGTGGAGAATTTTGTTCAAGCATTTTCAGACAGCTTGCGTCACTCAAAATCAATGTTTCCCAAAAACGGATTTCCAAATATAAAGGGCCAAAAAGCCCGAGGGTCTTCGGCAGCCGCTTTTCGATTTGAGCCGGAGCGGCTTGCCATCTGGCTCTATAGTGGGTTGATTGACATTGTTGAGCAAATTTATCAACTTCACGAAAATGGAGAGCAACCGTCTCTTTTACCACTGCGGCGTAGCCTCCAAATGGTCATCGATAACATGCGTTCTCAATCCGGGATTTATCAAATGTTATCTGCGGTGAGGGACATCGACACAGCTCGAAGTGAGTCAAACAAAAGAGTCGCAGTGGCGATTGATTCTGTTGGATTTGGTGCATTTTTACATCTTGAACCGAGTGACCTAATGGTTATCGCATTGTCGGGAGTGCTTGGTGGTCTTTCCAAGAGCAGAGATCCCATTCAAACGGTTCAACCACTCATGAATTACTCAGGGCTTGGTCTGCTGGCTTTGAAGCTGATTTTGACTTTACATGATGCACGGGCTGCATATCAAGGTGAACAGGTTGGTATTCTAGGTCAGCTTTTAATGATTGTGGAAAGCTACCATGATCTATTGGATGCAGAGCCTGATGCGTCTGAAGGTGATGTGATCCGTCGCTTGATACAAGGTCATAATGAATCAATAAATAACCAACTTACCAAGATTTTTGCCCGTTATAAAGGTCCTTTTCCCATTGGTTCAACCGTTAAAATTGACAATAAAGACTACATTGTGATCGAGCAACCTGACAACCATAAAGGTAAAATTAGGCCCACTGTGGCTCAATTGAGTGGCGGTAAGCTTATTGACAAACGTGATCTTCGTGAAGAAACCGTGGAAATTCAATCATCAAAGCGAAAAGGAATCTTATTTTCAAAATGAAGAAATTGAAGGTCAAACCTAAATAATTGTCTTTTGAGTATGTCGAGTATCCGTGTAGATAAAAGGTGTGAGTCTTGGTTCAAACCTTTGAAAACTTAAAAAATCTGCTATAACTATCCCCATGTTTTGGTTAATCCTTACCTTTTGGACATTTGCTGCCCCACAAATACTTGGACAATCCATTGGATATCGTCCAATCAGTTTAGAAAAAATGGGTGACGGTCCTGACCACATTGCCTTTATTGCATCCATACACGGGAATGAGTATGGGGGCTCTGTTATGCTTCCGATGCTTGTTCAAGCTTTGGAACACCACCCAGAGTGGTTGTCTGGACGAACAGTGTATTTCATACAACTTGCCAACCCTGACGCCTATGTGGATCAAGAGCGAAGCAATCGAAACTGGGTCGATATCAACCGTAACTTTCCGTCTCACAATCATGTAAACTCGAGAAGGGGCGGACCTGTACCGCTCAGTGAGACCGAGTCACAAGCCATCGTCGAACTCTTAAATTCGTATGATCTAGACCGCATCATCACACTTCATGAGCCCTACAACTGCATTGATTATGATGGGCCTGGAGAAGCATTGGCACAGAGTATGTCTGAGGTGAGTGGTCTTGAGGTCTGTAAACTTGGCTCAAGATCAGGCTCAATGGGGTCTTACCTCGGCCAACAATTGAATATTCCATTCATTACTGTTGAGTTTCCTTATGGTGCTGGTTTTCTCGAACCTGATATTTTGTGGTCTCGGTATGGTTCAATGTTGATCCAAGCCATTTTATTTCAAAAGAGTTCTTCAGAAGCGATCGTAGATGACGATTAAATCCATATGGGTAAGTGGCGCACTTGGGTATGAATGGGATATAAAACCTAATCACTTTAACAAGAAGCTATTGAGGGCATTATGGGCGACACACCGAAACCAGAGTACACTGGCCTTGACAAGTATCCAGGCTGGATTGCAACCGTTATTACCATCGTGATTGGTGCCATCTTTCTTGGCGCACTTTCGACCAACTTTCACCATGACGATCATGGTTCAGAGCATGCCACAGACGCTGTGGGTTCTGAAGAGGCGCACTAGTATAATTTGTCCTTTAAAGGGTCTCGAATACGGCTCGCTCTTTACATTTTCACATTCCTGATCTATGCTGTCTCTGTCAAATAGTGGTGGGTATAATGGAAGAGAGAAAATGGATTTCTGATGCGTTGATGTGGATGTCTTATAGTCAAGCTGAAGAGACTTGGGTGCACAATCCGCCTGAGTATCCTGACTGGACATTACCGCCAAACCATGACATCCCAGCTGTTGTCTTTATTCGAATCTGGCAATCTTCTGATAGCATCAACGATGTGAAAAAACTGCTCTTTTGGCGAACCATTGAACAACTGGAGTCTCAGCGGCAACGGATCAGTGTCTTTTTGAGTGAGCATCATTTTCAGCCTCTTCAATCCCTCAGTGTTGTCTCGACAGCCATGCTGAGTCCAGAACAACTCGAATCTCTTGAGTCAGACGGGCTGATTGCTGCCTTGGTTTATTCTGAAGCAAATCCACCTTCTGAACCTGAGACTGGGTTAACAGAGCCGGACAACCATGATGATTATGATGCCGCCCGTGCTGCATTTGATGCGGTATCTGGGGATGGATACAATCCACATTCTCACATCGCCTCAGTCGAGGTTCATGGCGGCCGATTTAGAGGAAGACATTAGATACGAAGCCTATTCTATTGCCTTCGTACCTTCTTTTTTCTTTCGACGCCTGAGAAATTCCCGTTCAAGTTGTAATATTTCTTGATTGAGACTGTTCACGGTTCTTCTGTCGAGGTCCACAAATTCTAGGCCATATTGCCACTTGATGTCGCCATTTTTTTGAAGCATTGAGTGAATGTGCACAATTCGCATTTTAAGTTCGTGTTCGGTTTTGCTTAACTGGATATTGAGCTTGATACGCATTTCTTCAATTTCTACTGCGGCCTTTTTTTCTGGATCAAATAGCTCTTCGAAATTTGTGATGTCGGTTATGCCCTCTGGAGACTCTTCTTGGGGCCCTTTGGGGACGAGCTTGGGTGGGGCATGTGTCTTAAAATTGTAGGGAAGAACAATTGAGCACCCACCCATGGATATATCTTGAAGCTGAGCGAAGCCTTGTCCGATGTTGGTCCATATGTCTTCTAATATCAGTCCGTTGGTTTGGTTTTGATCAAATTGGATGACATGAAAAACACTGTAGGTCAGTTCGCGAAAGAGATCTATTCTGAAATTTCCGCGTTGGTTGTAAAAAATAATGTCGTCTGGAACTTCTGACGACACATAATAGCGTCCCATTGGGTCAGGGGTATCTAAAAAAATCTCAGTGAGGATGGTGCTCATTTTGTAGCGTCCGCCATCTTTGGCAAGTTCAATGTCCAAGGGCATGCCCTGTATTAGTGAATGCTCTCTTATCTTTGACATAAAGATGCGTACTTTTTGGTATTCACTGGTTTCAATGATTTTGATGTCTACATTCTTTGCATTGAAAAGCAGTTGACCATCCTTTAAAAATAAAAGCACATCAAATTGTCCAAGAAGCCGCTCAAGTGGCTGACTTGGGCGTTCGGCTACCAAAAAGTTTGGCGGTTTAATTTCAGTGATTTTTTCCCAAATGAACTGGATGGTTTCTTCGTTGCTGTCTTCAAAATAAAAGTGATGGCGATTGGCCTTCACCGATAGTGCAAAGTGGGGAACATCTGACTTACGCTGCCGAATTTGACCAATATTTGTGATACTGGCTTGCCAGGGCTCTGCATCTTCGTCAGGTAGAAAATACACATTCTGATTGGTTAATAAAAGCCATCCAAAACGAGCAGAGAGCTTGTTGAATGCCTCATAGCTGCGCTCAATAAATATGGGGAACTCTTCTTGAGCGTCGATGCCATAGGGTTCACAAAATCGAATGGCTCCATTGATGTCGAGCTCTGTTCGGCTGTCCATAAAAGCATGCGTGGGCTTTTTAGCTAAGATGTACTGTTGTAATTCTTGAAGTTGAGCCCCTGGATTTTCGATTTCAAAGCTAATGCTGACACCACTTTGTTTATACAAATACAATCGCCGATCGGGCCATCCTCTCACCTCAAGTCGCACAATATCTGCCAGAAGTATGGAAAAGTTTTGTGCGCCGACAATGGTATCCAATTGTCCTGTGGGCGTGAAGAATAGCCGCTCATTGTTAAGGATCAGATGGCCCGCTTGTGCAGGAGCCAAAACACCTTGGTAAAGGACCACATCAAGTCCAGACAGAATGCTGTTCATGGAATCAGTCTTTCCGTCTCTCAATGCGACGAGTTGGTTATGCAGTCTGTTCGCCATGTCTCCTGAGAGCGCAATAGATGAGCCCTTTTCAAAATTAATTTTGAGGACGCGATCAATGCGCTGGAATTCAAAGTCTTGAATATTTTCGATGGGCTCTTCGATCTTTACAGGCTTAAAAATGAGGTTTTCGATGAACCCTTTCGATTCAATGCGAATGGATTTTGCGGTTAAAATGACCTCGCCTGTCGAACTCAAATGACGCAAGATAAAGATTTGAATGTCACCTTGTAGAAGAATGGGTTCAACCCGCTTGATGGGCATGTTTGATGAGCCATCGGAAAACCGCCTGCGCTGCGCATTGATTGGTTCCTTCATGCGAATAGCGCCTGAGCCAGACAATTTGATGAACTCCCCTTTAAACTCAATATAGAGCATTGGTTCAATGCCTCTGACATCAAGCATGTCAATGCTGTCAACATCAATGTTGATTTCAGTGGCACCAGCCATACGATCCAACTTACCCATTGGACGAATGACAAGCCGTTCATTTGTCAATATTAGCTCCACTTTACTTGCCAGAATACCCCGATGAAGCATACAAGTATCTTTGGCTATATTCATTTCACCGGAGCGTAGATCCATCTATGTGGCCTCAAAGTAATTCATTAATCCGTATAATTGTTGATACGGGGTTTTAGCGTGTTTCGTTTAGTTATAAGATTAATTGATCAAGCTCAAGAAAAATTAGGGTTGTTGTGTGCTTTTTCCATTGGCCTAATGACAATTTTGGGTGCCATGAATGCGATTTTACGGTACAGCAGTCGAACCATCGGTACAAACTTAAGTTCAAATGCGTACTTGGAGGCCCAGTGGTACTTGTTCGCCTTTGTTTTCTTGATCGGTGCACCCTATACATTGAGTAAAAATCGTCATGTGCGGGTGGATGTACTCTACGCTCGTTTTTCAACTCGGACGAAGTGCGTGGTTAATCTTATTGGGCATCTTTTTCTCTTGCTGCCATTTTGTGTTTTTGGGATTTGGGCTTCACATCAATTTGCATTTGACTCTTGGTCTATTCGAGAGATGTCTCCCGACTCTGGAGGGTTGCCGAGGTACATTGTGAAGGCTTTGATTCCAACGGCATTTGTACTCCTTGGTATTCAAGCCGTGGTAGAGATCCTACGCAATCTGATTTTGCTTCGGACACAGGAGCCTGCTCCATGAGTGGTGATCTTCTTGGACCCATCATGTTTGTTTGTGTTTTTGCCCTAATTTTTTCGGGCTATCCAGTGGCATTCTCATTGGGTGGCACGGCACTTATATTTGCTGCCATTGGCGTTGTGAATGGATATTTTGATTGGGGACTGATGCTGCTTTTTTCTCAGCGACTTTTTGGGATCATGAACAATTTTGTGCTCTTGGCTGTGCCCTTCTTCATTTTGATGGGTGCCATCCTTGAAAAGTCAAAGTTAGCTGAAGACCTCTTGACTACAATTGGGCGAATGTTTGGTCGAGTTCGTGGCGGGCTTGCTTTGGCTGTGGTCATGGTGGGCACTTTGCTTGCTGCTGCCACTGGCGTGGTTGGGGCTTCTGTAACAGCCATGGGTGTTATTTCGATGCCTGTTATGCTGAGACATGGCTACTCTAAGGCGCTTGCCAGTGGCGTGATCTGTGCGTCTGGCACGCTTGGGCAAATCATACCGCCCAGTGTGGTCTTGGTTGTTTTAGCGGACCAATTGGGCATTTCCGTTGGAGATCTCTTCTTGGGTGCCTTGCCGCCTGGTCTAATGCTCGCAACGGGCTACGCCCTATATGTCTTTGTTTATGCCTGGCTTAACCCAGATGTTGCGCCCCCAGTACGCTCTGATTCATCCAGTGACACAGAAGGGCCCTTGCTTTGGTCGGTCCTATCCGTTCTCTTTCCTCCACTGATCTTGATAATTACAGTTCTTGGTAGCATCTTTGCAGGCATTGCGACACCCACCGAAGCTGGGGCACTGGGTGCCGTTGGGGCACTTCTTTTGGCTTTAATTAATCGTCGCTTCTCAAGACAAATGTGTTTTGAGGCGCTGGATGAGACCGTAAAGCTGACCAGTATGATTGTTTTTTTATTGGTGGGTTCTACCGCATTTGCGCTGGTCTTTCGAGGGCTTTATGGTCACATTTGGATAGAAGATCTTCTTCAAAATCTACCAGGCGGTGCCGTTGGACTGATTTTGTTCTCCAATGCCATTGTCTTTGTACTTGGATTTTTTATCGATTTTTTTGAGATTGCTTTTATCATCTTGCCCATTCTGCTTCCGGTTGCCAAGCTCATGGGAATTGATCTGGTTTGGTTTGGTGTGCTTTTGGGAATCAACCTTCAAACTTCGTTTTTGACACCTCCCTTTGGCTTTTCACTGTTCTATTTAAGAGGTGTGGTAGACAAAGTGGTGGAAACCAAAGACATGTACCGAGGCGTGGTTCCATTTATTGGAATACAGGCGGTGGTTTTGGCGGTGGTTTTCTTCTTTCCTGAAGTGCTCGATCTTTTTGTGGGGGAAGGAACGGACTAGCGTTCTTTTGTGCGCTACCAAGGGAGAGGCAGACTGTCCGTTTCAGGATCGAGAGAAAGGTCTTCTTCTTGGAGCACGAAGCGGGCAAATAGGTTTCGTGTATCGGCATAGGCCTGGTCTACTGCTTTAAGGTCGTTCGGTGTACGAGCCTGTGCCAACTCCAGTACCAGCCCCTCCAACCAAATACGGATGAGTGTTGCCATTCTTCTTGGTGGAATGGTGAGTTGTTCGACCTGTCCCGCAAAGACCATCTGGATACCGTCTTCGAGTAATGCAGTCGACTCTTGGTAAAAAGCCCGCATCTGTGTGTTCAACTCACCGTCTTGTGCAGAAAGTGCAAATGTTTCTACAATAAATGGCGCCCCTTCATGAAGGTCTCTAACCGAAGCCCACATGGCATCGAGTGCATCTAAAGCCGATGTTAAACCTCTTTCACCCCGTTGAGCCCGCTCAGATATTCGACGATGTAATTCTCGAAATGTTGCTTTTTGTGCAGCAATGACGAGCTTTTCTTTTGTGTGAAAATGATAATGCACCAGCCCTTTTGATACACCGGCTTCCTTTGCAACATCGTCGACCGATGCGCCTCGATAGCCCGACCGGCCAAAGATACGAGCCGCAGCAGATAGGATTCTTTTTGATGTTTTCTTTCTCGTGGATTCAGTAGGCACAGTTGATTTCCTTATAAAACTGACTGAGTGGTCAGTGTATTGTGCGCCGAGTATGCCTAAAAATCAAGCATTTATTTGGAGATTTAAACATCAAATGCGATAGGAGGTCTGAATAAGGAGGATTGTGATGTCTGCTGTGCTTGAAGGAATACGGGTTTTGGATTTTGGGCGCGTGCTTTCCGCACCTTACGGTACACTTGCATTGGCAGATCTCGGTGCGGATGTGGTTAAGGTTGAGCATCCTGAATTTGGAGATGACACCCGCAGTTTTGGTCCTCCGTTTGTGGATGATATCAGCAGCTATTTTCTGTCTATTAATCGAGGTAAAAGATCGATTACTGCTGACTTAAAGAACAAAGACGATCGCAAGAGAGTTTTCGAGCTTGCAAGCGTTGCAGATGTGGTGGTTGAAAATTTTCGTCCCGGTTTTATGACGGACATTGGCCTCGGGCCCACAGAATTGCGCAAGACCAATCCCAGTCTGATTTATTGCTCCCTGAGTGGTTTTGGTCAAAATGACAACCGTGCGGGATATGATCTATTGGTCCAAGGCCTTTCGGGTATTCCCTCGATTACGGGGCCTGTTGACGGTGTCCCTTATAAATGTGGGGCGTCGATTGCTGATTTGGTTGCGGGCATGAATGTGACTCAATCTATTTTGGCGGCCCTTTTCCGTCGGGCGCGTACAGGACAGGGAGCAACAATTGATGTTTCCATGATCGATGGCCAGTTGTCTCTGCTCACTTATCATGCTTCTGCCACTTTAAATGCCGGTCAGGCTCCAACGAAACGCGGGAATGGACATCCCTCTATTCATCCTTTTCAACCCTATGCTGTCTCGGATGGTCAGTTGAACATCTGCGTGGGAAATGATCGAATATTTGAGCGGTTTACCCGTGCACTTGGACATCCAGAGTGGTCTGAGGACCCTCGTTTTGAGACCAATCCCAGCCGTGTGGCCCACCGAGCTGCATTAGACAACCTCATCGAGCCTATTCTGGCTCAGCGCACAGTTCTTGAGTGGAAAACGATATTGTCTAATCATAATGTTCCTGCAGACGCTGTTCTTTCGGTTCCTGAAGCGCTTGAACAAGAAGCGCATACGGTTACGCATGACCACCCCA
>JAYYJC010000347.1:0-10000 GCA_036146655.1 Myxococcota bacterium
CCAGCCAAAAAAAGATACAAAGCCTCGTCCTGCCTTATCAAATCGATACAGAACCCCGTGCAGCGGCCCGCCGTGCCCCTCAACTTGGTGAGCATAACGCCGAAGTTTGGTCTGAGTGGTTGTCTCGTTCTCAGTCTTGTTGAAATGCTGCTTTTGCATAAAGCGCTTCAGCTGTATTAAACCACTGAAACATTGATTGTTTCGCTTTTTTCCAAGAGCTGTATACTTTGGCATAGCTTGGATCTTTGGCGGCATTCTCTTCGAGCAATTGTTGGGAAACATTACGGGCTTTTTGAAGAATGTCATCGGCAAAAGGACGAATCTCAACACCTTGGTTGAGGAGTCGCCCCAGAGCTTCAGGATTTTGAATATCGTACCTCGCCAGCATGCCCAATTCAGCTTCTCGTGCAGCCGCTTGAAAGATGGCTTTGTATTCTGCTGAAAGTGAGCTCCACGCATTTTGGTTGACATAAAAGGAGAGAGAGGGTCCTGGTTCCCACCATCCCGGATAATAGTAGAGTTTTGCAACTTTATAGAAGCCCAGTTGTTCATCATCATAAGGACCGACCCATTCGGTTGCATCAATGGCGCCTCGCTCAAGTGCCGTGTATATTTCACCACCCGCCAGCGTTTGGACAGCCACACCCATTTCTGCCATTACTTTTCCACCCATCCCAGGAATCCGCATTTTGAGTCCCTGTAGTTCGTTGAGACTGTTGACTTCATTTTTAAACCAACCGCCCATCTGAGTCCCAGTATTACCCGCTGGAAAATTGAGGATGTTAAAATCTGCAAAGAGTCCTCGGGTGAGTTCTTGACCCTCTTGCTTTAGCCATGCTGCCTGCTGGCGAGCCGTAAGTCCAAAGGGAACACAGCAGTCAAAAGCCAATGCTGGGTTTTTTCCAATGTAGTAATAGCTCGCAGTATGGCCCATTTGTAACGAGCCCTGCTGTACCGCTTCAAGTACTTCAAGTGGCGGCACCAATTCACCTCCAGGATGAACATGGATTTCAAAATTTCCGTTCGTCATTTCAGAAACCCGCTTGGCCAAGACCTCAGCGCTTCCATAAAGGGTATCAAGTGATCTCGGGAAAGAAGAGGCCAAGCGCCAACGAACTTTCTTCTGAGTGTGTAAAGCTGGTCCGCCTTGATTGGCCGGTCCACCACAGGCTGCGGCAGCCGTAGCTGCACCGATGAAACTGTTTTTTAAGACTGTGCGACGGTTTATCATTCTGCAAACCTCTTTGAGCGTTGGAGACTCATCTTAGCACAAAGGTGTTCAGCGTAGCATTTCACAGATTTCGTAGAGTGCATTTACACATGCTGCACCAAAGCAAGCCGCTCGTGCCGGAGACCAGCCCGTTTCTGGGTCCGGTGAAGAGGCCACATCTTTAAATGGTTGTTCAAGGGTCATGGCAAGGCAGTCAAAATATTCTGCAACATGGCTCGTGCACATGGTCATATTGGCTGTACCTGGTGGGCTGATGGGGTATCCAAATTCGGTTTGGAAGTCAGGTGAGCACCGTTTGAGAATTTCGCAGAAATCCGCTTTCAGCTGTTCCAGTCGCTCGCTGTATGAAGGAATTCCTTCTGAACCAGCAATGAAATTGTATGGTATTTCTTCGTCACCGTGAACATCAAGACAAAAATCTACTCCTGTTTCTCTCATTTTTTGGCGTACCCAGTACACTTCAGGCGACCGCTCCAGCGAGGGATCATCCCATTCTCTATTTAGGTTTGCGCCAGCCGCATTTGTTCTAAGATGACCCCGCACACTACCGTCTGGATTCATATTTGGGACAATGTAAAGCTCTGTGCGTTCAAGCAATGATTTGGAGATGGGGTCTGACGGGTCACTGAGCCGTTCTAAAAATCCCTGCATCCACCATTCTGCCATACTTTCTCCCGGATGTTGCCGTGCAATTAGCCAGCATTTTCTGTTTGAGTTTGGGTTGCCAAACTGTAAAAGATCGATGCTGCGACCATCCAATGTGGTGCCCAAAACCTCATGTTTAGCGCCTTTTGAAACCATCGACACCAGTAGATTGTGGTGCTGTTCGAGAGAAAATGGGGCAAAGTAGGCGAAGTACACAATGTCTTGGGTTGGGGTGTGTTTTATGCTGACGCTGTGGCCGTCGTAGCTTGTGTCTGCAAGCATCCAATCCGTTCGGTTATAGCTGTATCGAGCTTGATATCCGTGCCAGCCTTTGGCGTATGCGCTCTGGTGGGCATTTTCAATGATGAATCGGCATGGAATGTCAGCCGCACCCGATACACGAAAATGAAACCACTGAAAGAACTCTGAATGGGAGTCCTTTCGGATGCGAAGTCGAATGTGTTGAGAATCTTGGCTGTCTAGGCATTCAATGTTGCCTGAATCAAACTGTGCGTCGATGTACATGTCATTCCTTTGTAGATTGAAATGAGTGTGAATTTTGGAATAAGGTGTCCTAATCCCTAACCTGAAATTTAATTCTGACCCCATTCTCTAAGGCGTAATCGAAATGAGTGTGTTATTTGGAGGCGTCTATGTGAATAGAGAGGTACACAATGGAAGAGCATGAGCAAGGCCGTGAGGCTTTTGAATCGGAAGAAGCTTATCGACTGCACTGCCTGAGGCATTCGACTGCCCATGTCATGGCACAAGCCATCATGCGTTTATACCCAGAGGCAAAACTGGCAATTGGGCCATCTATTACCGATGGCTTCTACTACGACATTGACATTGATTCGACCATTTCTGAAACAGATTTGGAAAAAATTGAAGCCGAAATGAAGAAAGTCTGCAAGGAAAATCAGCGTTTTGAACACGAGGTTTGGCCTGTTGATGAGGCGTTAATCTATTTCAAAGAACATGCCCAAAAGTACAAAGTGGAGCTCATCGAAGGTTTTGGAGATGAGGAAGTTCACATTTATAAAAATGCTTCAAAATCTGGAGAGATTTTTCTTGATTTGTGTCGAGGTCCCCATGTAATGCGAACCAAACAGTGCAAGCATTTTAAGTTGCTCAAAGTTTCGGGTGCGTATTGGCGGGGAGATTCTGAGCGTGACCAGCTCCAGCGCGTCTATGGAACCGTATGGCCCACCCGTGATGAGTTGGACAAGTATCTTTACCGTCTAGAAGAAGCCAAAAAGCGTGATCATCGCCGATTGGGTAAAGAACTCGGTCTGTTTATGTTCCATCCATACGCACCAGGTGCACCATTCTGGCTCCCCAAAGGCGAACACATTTATCAGATGCTCTCTCGACGCATGAGAGATCTCTTGGTGGGTGAGGATTACATCTCAGTGAAGACCCCACTTATATTTGACAAAACACTTTGGGAAACATCAGGGCATTGGGAACATTACCAAGACAATATGTTTCGTCTTAAAGATGGCGAAACACCTGACGGGTCTGATCCGTCAGATGAGCGATCATTTGGTTTGAAACCCATGAATTGTCCTTCTCACATGTTGATTTATAAGCACAGTCGTCGATCTTATAAAGAACTTCCGTTGCGCATTCATGATCAGGGGGTCTTGCATCGCAATGAACTTTCGGGGGCTCTTACGGGTTTGACCCGTGTTCGTCAATTCGCACAAGACGACGGCCACATCTTTTGTACCAATCAGCAGATTCTGAGCGAAATACAGATCTTGCTTGCACTCGTCGATCGGATTTATTCTGCGTTTGACATGGGATACACCATCAAGTTGTCTACCCGTCCAGACAAGTACATGGGAGAGCTTGAGGTATGGAACGAAGCAGAAGCTTCTCTGCGGAAAGCCCTTGATGCTTCTGGTAAGGACTATGCCATTAATGAAGGTGATGGCGCCTTTTACGGACCAAAGATTGACTTTGAGGTGCTTGATGCCTTGGGCCGTACATTTCAGTGTGCCACCATTCAGCTGGATTTTCAGCTGCCCAGAAAATTCCAGCTTGAATATGTCACAGCAGAAAATACGACCGCAACTCCGGTGGTCATCCACCGAGCCATTCTTGGTTCTTTTGAGCGCTTTATTGGCATCTTAATTGAGCATTATGCAGGTAAGTTCCCGCTTTGGTTGGCGCCTGAACAGGCGCGTATCTTGACCATCTCTGAGAAATCAAGTGCACACGGAGAGGCTGTCACTAAGCGCCTCAAAGCGGCCGGTTTGCAGGTGACCTATGACAACTCACCCAACAAGATTGGCTACAAGATCCGTGAAGCTCGCAATCAACGAATCCCATATCTCTTGGTGATCGGGGAAGCAGAGCAGGAAAACAACACCGTTTCGGTTCGCAGTCGAGACAATGGAGACTTGGGTTCTATGAGTTTAGATGCGTTGGTTGATCATCTGCAAACCGAAGCCACGCCACGGTTGTAATGCGCCGAAAGACTTGGTGAGGCAGTGAATGTCTATGAGAGGGCCGCTCAGTGGATTGCAGGTGCGGATGCGCTTGTGATCACGGCTGGGGCTGGTATGGGGGTCGATTCTGGTCTCCCAGACTTCCGCGGTGACAGTGGATTTTGGAAAGCCTATCCGGCGTTGCATGGCACTTCATTTGCCTCGATGGCCAATCCCCGTTGGTTTGATACCGATCCACACCGGGCATGGGGATTTTACGGTCATCGGCTTAACCTCTACCGCTCTGTTATGCCGCACGATGGTTTTCATATTCTTCGTCAATGGTCAATTGAAAAGCACAATCAGGCCTTTGTCTTTACTTCAAATGTCGATGGCCAGTTTCAAAAAGCAGGATTTTCAAGTGAGCAAATGCTTGAATGCCATGGTTCCATCCACCATGTTCAGGATCTTGAAGGCGTGGATGCCATTTGGTCTGCAGCAGATGTTGTTGTCGATGTGGATGAAGCCATCCTAAAAGCCAAAGATCCGCTTCCTCGTCACCCGACAACCCATCAAGTTATTCGCCCGAACATTCTTATGTTTGGTGATGCCTGCTGGAACCCTGCTCGAACCAACACTCAAGAGGACTGTTACAATGCGTGGTTAACAGCCCATCAAAATGATCGAATTGCGGTCATTGAAATCGGCGCTGGAACCGCCATTCCGACAGTACGCAGTCATGGAGAATTTCTTGCCTCACGGTTGAATGCCTGTCTTATTCGCATTAACCCTAGAGAAAGCCAAGTAGAGCACACTCATATATCAAGTCTCTCCATTGCCACAGGTGCCAAACTTGGACTCACCAAAATCAATGAAGTTTATCGGACGCTGTAATGCTTGAGTGTATTGTTCATCAACCCAAAAAGCCTGTCTCAGGAACAGTCATCTGGCTTCATGGTCTTGGTGCCAGTGGTGACGATTTTGTTCCCGTTCGGCCGCATCTCAATCTGCCTCATTTCCGTTTTGTTTTTCCCCATGCGCCCGTTAGGCCTGTGACGCTCAATCGAGGCATGCGCATGCGCGCATGGTACGACATTCACTATCTGGAGCCGGGCCCAGATCGCGAAAGCCTGTCAGATGCGGTGGACTCAGAGCGTCAGATTGTGGAACTCATCGATCGAGAACTGTCTCAAGGAATACCTTCTAATCGGATTGTTCTGGCTGGATTTAGCCAAGGCTCAGCCATGGCACTGCACACTGGCCATCGATACCCAAAGCCTTTAATGGGCATCATTGCACTGAGTGGCTATGTCGTTGGAGAGGACACTTTTGGCGTTCAGGGCCATGTTGCCAATGCGCAAACGCCCTTTTTTATGGCGCATGGTTCTCAAGACATGGTGGTTCCATTGAGCAGAGGAGAGCGTGCGCGCGAACTGGTGTCAGAGCATCATCCAAACACACAGTGGCAGACATACACCATGGGGCATGAGGTTTGCATGCCTGAGATACACGCCATTCGCGATTGGCTGCAGGCTTTGGTTTAATCTAAGTCCTCAGAGAGCCATAGTTCTCCTTGACCAGACACGAGAGTGCGAAGCTCACCTTCTGCCGTCTGTTCCTGACTAAAGTATTCTCGACCTGCTGGTGCAGGTATGTCAATGCTGTTTTCACTCATGTTGAGCAACGCAATGGTTCCATCGCTCAATCGCCAGCGGATCGGTACCGAGTCATCAGGATCTCCCCATTCCGAAACAGGACCAAAATCTGGTCCAGAAGGACTAGAAAGCGGATTGAGCGGTTCTCCGACCAGACCTCTTGTGTCAACCAATGGACTTGCCATTCCGTCTTCTAACAAGTTGAAAGAGAGTGTACTAATGTCATCTCCGAGAAGCCACGATCCCCCCGAAATGACATTGGCAACGAGAGAGCCATTGCGCTCAGCACTAGAGAAGGGTGCCCGTAATAAAATCTGATCCGGATCGATCCACCACCAAATCCCATTTTGCCAGCTTCGAGATGCCGTGGCTCGTGCTTGCCAGCGCAAATATTCATGCCGTGGCCCTGGATCAAAGCCAAATCCGATATCGGCACCCGTTCTAAAAGCATCTGCATAGCCAACACTGGGGAGCATGGGTGCACCACAAGCTAAAAACATTCCATCTCCCACAGCTTCACGAAGCAGCGCCATTCCAATGTGATACGCTTCCATGCCCGTAACGGCTTCTTGACGCTGTCCTGACTGTGCGCCCGCATACAAGAAATCAAGCTTGAGATAGTCCCATCCTTCTGCCTTTTTAGCCGCAACCGTGCTCTGCATCCATTCTGCAGCTTCGGGGTGAGTGACATCAACAATGGCGTAGTTGTTGTCTCCGAAGTTCGAAAATAAAATGGGAAGGCCAGTGTCATCTCTGACCCACCATTCTGCATTTTCAGAATAGATCTGCGCTTCTGTAGAGACATAAAAGGGTGCCATCCACAACCCTGCCGTAAATCCTGCTGCACTAATATCCTCAGCCAATGTAGCCATCCCAGATGGAAATTCCTCGTTGGCTTCCCATTCTCCCCAATGTTTTTGCCAACCGTCATCAATTTGAAATACTTCAATTGGTGTGGTGCCTTCTCTGTCTCTGAGATCGATGGCTGCATCTAGATTGGCTTGGATGATGTCTTCATTAATGTCTTCATAAAAGGTGTACCATGTGGCCCATCCAGTGGGAGGCTTTTCAAAGTTAACGGTCACGCCCAAATGATCAGCAACCTCTTTGGCATAACTTCGATGAAGGGCAAATGCGTCTGTTCAACTTTGAATGACAATGGGGTCAAGTTCTAGTGTTTCGTTGGGGTCAAGTTTGATTTTATCCGCTCGACCGCCCCAGACGGCCCACAGTTCATTCTCTGAAAAGGCCGACCAAAACCGAAAACGATTTGTGCTTAATGCGCCAATTATGAGACTTTGGCCGTCTGATTTTCCAACCAACCCATTCCACCAACTGCTAAATGGGGTTTCTTCTGATGCAGAGGTACCATTGCCATCTCCACCCACTTCTGGGAGACCGTTGTTGTCCAATGTCACTGGATTAAGGTCAGTAACACCTGACCACCACCAGCTTTGGTATCCCTGTTTCCATAATCGAATGGGTGTATTGCCATGAAGCTCATAGTTGCCCTGAAAGATGACCGCTTCGACTTCACCTCCTTGAGAACCCGCTTGTACGATGGGTTTTATCTTTGTCCCATCTATTTGAAGGCGAAGGCTTAGTCCTTCAGTTCCTTTGACCTCAGCATTCAGCTTTAGTGTGCCGCACGAATCCTCGGGCCATGTGATCTTAAGGTCTTCGACCTCAGCAGACACACGCATTTGACAGTCCGGTGATTTATCATCCGGACGGCAAGCGAGTAAAAACCAAATCATATATTTCTCATACTGCGAATGAGCTCTTGTTTTAGCCCATTTTGACCTTGAGGTAAACCATGGGTGTCTACACTGCGCTGACTTGTCATTGGAATATGGACTCAATCGCACTCGTTGATCCGTTACTTGGGCCAATTCGCTATTGCGAACTGGACAGCCGGGTCAGAAAAGTCGCAACATGGTTGCAGTCTCAGGGAATACAGCCTGGACAAGTGGTTTGTATTCAGGTACCCAAGTCTGTATTTTTGCTGGAATTCATTCTGGGGTGCCTTGCGCATGGTTCTGTCGTTCTTCCCTTAAACGAAGCCTATCAGTTGGAACAAAGCCTGTATTATCTTCGTGACTCAGAAGCGGTTCTATACATCGGCCCTCATGAAATAGGCGTATTGGAACAGTGTCAAAAACTATCTCTAGAGGCGTATTTAAACCAACTGAACAGTTGTGTGCCTTTGAACCAAATACCTGCTATTTCTGGCGATTGCTTGGCGATGTTTCTGTACACATCTGGGACAACAGGGGTTCCAAAGGGTGCGATGATCAGTCATGACAACATCTTAGCTACAGTGAAAGGCCTTCATCGTCTTTGGGGGTGGACTTCCAAAGATGTTCTGCTTCATGTGTTACCGATTTTCCATGTCCACGGACTTGTTGTGGCTCAGTTTGGAGCCCTTTATGCAGGCGCAACGAGCGTTTGGATGCATCGTTTCGAATCAGATATGGTGGAAGAATTGATCCACAAACACTGCGTTACGGTTTTTATGGCTGTTCCGACTGTTTATTTCCGAATACTTGAGACACTTGACCCCGCAAAACTGTCGAGTATGAGGCTCTTTACATCTGGCTCTGCGCCATTGCCCGTGCGCATTCACCACCGCTTTGAAAACCGTTACGGATTTAGGATATTAGAGCGTTACGGCATGACAGAAGTTGGAATAGTCCTTTCAAATCCACTTCATGGTGAACGCCGCATCGGAACTGTTGGTTTTCCAGTTGGAGAGACCCAGATTCGGATAGTGGATTTAAGTACAGGCCGAGATTGTGAACCAGGTTGTGTGGGTGAGATTTGGATTTCAGGTCCTTCCGTGATTTCTGGTTATTGGCGAAGACCAGAGGCCAGTGCTCAGACCATTCAGTGCGGTTGGCTAAAAAGCGGCGATCTGGGACGAAAGGATGCAGATGGCTATATATCAATCGTTGGTCGTTCCAAAGATCTCATTATCACTGGGGGGCTCAATGTTTATCCCAGAGATATTGAACGGATTTTTCTTGAATGTGAATCTGTCTCGGAGATTGCCGTGGTGGGTCTGCCAAATGACGAGTGGGGAGAAACAGTTGTTGGGGTCATTAAAGGCCAAAGCCTTGACAGAAACGAGTTAAGATCCGCAAGCCTTCAGCTTGCAGGCTATCAACGTCCAAAGCGATGGGCTCTGCTAGATGACTTTCCACGGAATGCCATGGGTAAAGTACAGAAGGCGCATCTACGACGCCTTCTTCAGAATGAACCCAATCGGCTTTTCAGTTTGGATACTTCTGTTAGTCATAAGGAATGAGTCTTTCCTTTCAGTTGCAATCACCCATATCGACTTCGGCCGAAGCGCTTTATCAGTGGCATGCCAGTGGCGGTGCATTCGAGCGGCTTTGTCCACCTTGGCAAGACATTCGTGTGACTCAATGGGCAGGTGGAGCGAAAACTTCAGCTGAGCCTGTTGAGGTGCAATTTGGAGACATTTCCACTGGCACCTGTGTTTATCTCAAAAACCACCTTGGTCCTTTTTTTGTGCGAATTGAAGCGGAACATGTGGCCCATCAAACGGGCTCTTTTTTTATTGATGAAATGCGCCGTGGTCCCTTTTCATATTGGCGTCATACCCATCGTTTTATACCGTGTTCAAATGGCGAATCCATATTAGACGACAGTATAGAGTTTGAATTGCCTTTGCACCCATTGTCTTGGTTTGCGAATGACATGATGACAAAAGAGATTGCTCGCATGTTCGCTTTTCGTCATTGGCGGACACAACGGGACATTGATCTTCATCAGCGATGGAATCATAAGCCACGCCGTACAGTCTTGATCGTTGGAGATGACCAGCTGGCCCTTCAGTTGGGGGCATTTCTAAAAAATGGCGGACACAGCGTGCATTACATTTCTGAAAGACCATTGGCATGCCGTTCGCACACTGTCTTTGGTGCATTGGCTCCAGCCCAATTGTCATCGCTTTCGATTGACTCTATCGTTTTTTCCACTCAAACTGGCAAACGCCACTCTAGAGATGT
>JAYYJC010000348.1:0-10000 GCA_036146655.1 Myxococcota bacterium
CTTTGAGAAGGTCATGCAGTCTGTATTGATTGATCAGGTGAAGGTTTCTGTGTATTTGGGAGAAAGACCAATGCAACCTCAAGATCTTCAGGCTCCTATTCGACATATTTATCTTAGATTACCGAGCATATGGGATGGGGGATATTTATGTTTCCATAATCGAAGCCGATCATCTGTTGCACCAGGGTGGTGCGCCTTAGACGATGTGCTTGGTGGGGTTGAAGAAATGTTGTTTGATGAGCGCTGGGAGGGAGCCTTTGACTGGAGTGCGCCAAGTCCCATCGACTTTTCTTTGCTTCGAAGCCATGGTGTAGGGGTCAGGGGTTTGCCATTTCGAGTCCCCTATGGGGTCTTTAACCTTTTTGGCTCAAGTGTTTTCAACCACGCACAATCCGTCGAACCCGTTGATTATTGTTGGGTCGATGATTCCTTCTTTTCAAAGGTGTTCTAAGGGTACAATACTGACGAAAATAGAAACTGTGCTTTCTTAAGCGTGTTTCCTTTGCACGGCCCAAGACGAGAAGTGTGACAGGCCTTCAATAAAAACCACACCTGGAATAGATGGAGAGGCGCCTGCACCTCCGACCACGAGTTCAATGTGTTTGGGCAAGTCTTTGTACAAATCTTTTAGCATATTGTGGGACCGTCTCAGATCTGATGCAATAGAGATCGATACGAGAACAGCGGTCGCATTCACTTGGGACGCACAGTTGATGATCTCTTCAAGTGGTGTCTTTGGTCCAAGAAATAGTATTTGATAATCGTGAAGCGCAGCAATGGTCGTGGCCATGTGAAGGCCTAAATAATGTTGTTCACCAGGGAGGGTCGCACAGACAACATATGGACCCTTGCTGTGGTTGCTTAGTGGTCTCCAAGTTGAGGTCAAAAAGTCATGGAGACGCTCGGAGGCAAAGTGTTCGTGGAAGATTTGTAGTTTTCCAGCCGTCCACTCTGTACCGATGGCTTGTAAAAAGGGTGAAACACGCTCGATTAAAAACCGCTCCACACCAAGCTTGCGGCTACTTTGCTGAAATGCCCCTTCCAAAAATGAACCATCCAACTGCTTTGCAGCTTCGACCCAACGCATGATTTCGTCGTCAATCGGTGTTTCTGTGGTGGTATTTCGTGATCCAACAAGTTGTTTGAGTTGTTCCAAGGTCAATGGAACGATTTGACCAGGTCGGTGACCACACTCAAGTGCGTGTTGGATTAGCTTTAATTGCTCAATGACAGCAGGATTGTACAACCGTTGATTTCCGGGAGTGCGATCGGGGCAAGGAAAACCATATCTTCTTTCCCAAGTTCTGATGGTGCTAATTGGGATACCACATGCTGACGAAAGAGCCCCGATCGTTATGCTTAGGTTTTCTTCATCATTTGGGGCGTTTTCGCTGTCCATGATCTTGCTGCCACTGAGTTGCGCATTGGTATACGCAGTACATTCCAGATGTAACCTAAAACAAGAGCACGCCAAATGCTTCGAAACCACCTATGATAACTTCTCGTTGTCGAGCGCCATTATTCTATTTATATTGTGATCTAAATCAGTATGAAGATTGACTATCGAAAAGCTTGTTCAACTGATGTATCCATTGTTTACGGTTTCATTAAAGCGATTGCCCAATTTGAGTGTGAGCCTGAGTCCGTTCAAACGAATGAAGAATTAATCACTGCGCAGCTTCGGGCTGAACACTCGCCTTTTTGTGACATAGTGTTTGTAAATGATCACCCTGCAGGAATGGCAGTTTGTTACTTCAGCTATTCGACATGGACAGGTAAACGAAGAATTCATCTTGAAGATTTGTATACCAACCCTAAATATCGTCGACTGGGCCAAGCAAAAGGCCTTATCCGAAGGTTATGTGCAATTGCACAGGACACTGGATGCGCTCGGATGGTTTGGAATGTTCTCTTCTGGAACCAACCAGCTATTCAGCTGTATGAATACATTGGTGCCAAACCGCTGTCAGAATGGCTTGGATATCGGATGAGTATTGATGAAATAGAAGCCTTTCTAACCGACTAGAGCGGGCATTTCTCTCCTGCTAGAGCAGTCTGTCCAATACGGCTTGCGGAATCGGAACCAAACCCTTGTCTTGATGAACACAGGCTAGTTCAATTTCTGCTTCAACATAAGAGGCTTGATTATTGTCACCAAAGGCCGCTTGGTGGAACAGTAGTCGATATGCCGATTCTTTCTGTACACGGCTCAATATGGTTAATTTTTCCCCAAATTGGGCCCCTTTGCGGTATGACAGATTTGCCTTGTAGACAACAAAACCGATTTGCTGGTTGTTCCATAGGTCCACAAGCTCAGAAATCCCCAGCATGTCTTCTCTAGCACGCTCAAAATATTTGAGGTAGTTGGCGTGATAAACCACACCAGAGTGATCTGTGTCTTCGTAATAGACTTGAACTTCAAATCGATAATTCATTTTTAAATTCTGTTAAATATTAGATAGATATAGAGTTAGTATGTGATTGTAGAGCTTGTATTTTACTCAAAGTGCAATACATTAACGCAGTCCTCTTATCTCGGTAGTTTATTCTGTGTCCAATCCCAAGTCTCAACCACCTCTCTCTCTGTTTCAACAAATGCATCGAGAATTTCGTTGGTGGATGATTCCTGTGGTGATCTTTTGTGTCTTTGCGCTTGGCTTTGCTGCTGTTTTCTTAAATGCAGCACCACAACAGCCATTTCTGTATGATGTGAGTGATGAATAGACCAAGATCTCTCGTTATCGGCCTTAATTTTGCGCTTTTGTTGGTTGCGACAGCGATGTGTTTTGAAATCGGTGCCCGAGTATTTGGACCTCAACTGCTTCCGCCGGACCAAAGTAAAGATGTCGCCCCTGGTGAATCCCTACCCGGTGAGCCCAATTTAATAGGAGACTCCCTTTTGGGCTGGCGCGTCAAAACTGGACGAAACCGTCAGTTTGGTGTTCCCGAGGAAACCTATGTTAACCGTCTTGGATTGCGCAATCCAGAACTCGAAGAGAAACCGTTAGGTCAGACTCGGTTGCTGATTGTGGGTGACTCTTCCATATACGGCGTTCGTGTCAGGGACAGCGAAAACATTTCAGGCCAACTGGGCCAGATTTTACAGCAAAAAGGGCATAGTGTTGAAGTTTTAAATGGCGGTTGTCCTGGCTACTCCACTTGGCAGGTCATTCGTCTTTTGGAGTCAAGACTTCTTGATACAAAACCTGATTGGTTAATTATTGGTGCTTTGTGGAGTGATACACAAGGTGCAGATGCGCCTGATGCCACGAGATTTGGCGGGCAGGCCATGCCTTTGCGTTATTATTCGAGAGCGTTCATTTTGCTTCAAAACTGGCTCAATAAACGCAAATGGGGGGTTCAAGAGGTTCGACCTCCAACCAATGATCCCAATGCAGACCCAAAGAACGGCCCTCATGAAGGGCCTCCTGATGGACCCGAAAAGGTTGCTTTTGGTCTTCAACCGGTGATTGCTCCGACCAACCGAGTGCCTTTGTCGAGTTACCGCAAAAACCTCGAGCACATTGTTGAACTTGCTGAGAAAAATAATATTCGCATTGCATTCTTGGTTTTACCGGGGATTCGTGACCTAGTTGACGGCACAACGGGTGATTTTCGAGAGGCTTACCGCGAAGTCATGCGTGATGTGGCCTCTCAACAGGATTTCCCGATCGCCGACATGCCCGGTCAATTTGTAGGTGGAGATGAGCGGCATCTGTTTTTTGACGATGTCCACCCCAAAACACCTGGCTATAAACTAATTGCGACAGAATTGGCAAAGCAGATTGATTCAAAGGGCTTGTAACTGTGAAATGACATTGGTTCGGTTCTCGGCCTTGAAAATACCTGAACCACTTACAAGTGCGTGTGCGCCTGCATTAATGAACTGGTGTGCATTGTTGACCTTAACGCCTCCATCGACCTCAATAAGAGTCTTAAGCCCTTTTGCATCAATCTTTCGTCGGATTTTTTCAATCTTTGGCAGAACAGCCTCAATCATTGATTGTCCTCCAAATCCTGGATTGACTGACATGATCAATACCAAATCCAGCTGGTCAAGCACATAATCCAGCACATGTTCCGATGTGTGCGGATTTAATGAAACTCCAGCTTGCGCACCGCTCGCATGGATGGCCTGTATGCTTCTATGCAAATGGGTACATGCTTCTGCATGAACTGTGATGATGTCTGCACCAGCATCGCGAAAGTCTTGAATATAACGGTCGGGCTCAACGATCATGAGGTGAACATCAAGGACTTTAGCCCATGACCGACGAGCCGCTTTGACCACAAGTGGCCCAATGGTAATATTGGGAACAAACCGGCCATCCATCACATCGACATGAAGCCAATCTGCGGTCTGTACACTTTGGATATCACTGTGCAAATTTCCAAAATCTGCTGAAAGAATGGAAGGGGATACGATCGCCATGATTTACTCCTGATTGCCGAGACGCTCTCCGACAGAAAGCTTTTGACCGTGAATGAGCGAACTTGCCGACATGCGCTTTTTTCCTGGCCGTTGTATGTTGATGAGCTTCAGTGCACCAGAGCCAGTGGCAATTATGGGATTTGTCGATGCTTCAAGAACAGTTCCTGGAATGCCTTGACCTTCACAGGGTTCTGTTTCCCAAATCTTTAACAGTTCACCCCGAAGATGGGTAAATGCACCAGGCCAGGGCTGAACGCCTCTAACGAGGTTGTGAAGTCTTTCGGCTGACCATGTCCAATCCATTTGTCCCAATGACTTTTCCAGCAGTGGCGCATAGCTGGCATGGCTGTGATTTTGAGGCACAGGATCCAATTGTTCGAGCTTTTCAAGCGCTTCGACAGTCAACTTTGCACTTAACTGAGCAAGTTTGTTCCAAAGGATTGGTGTTGTGTCTGTAGGATGTATGGGAAGGCTCTCTTGGAGAAGAACATCGCCAGTGTCCATTCCCTCATCCATCTGCATTATGCATACCCCAGTTTCTGTTTCACCATTGATAATGGCCCAGTGGATAGGGGCTGCGCCACGGTAAGCTGGCAACAGACTGGCGTGTGCATTGATGCAACCCAACCGTGGCGCACTGAGTAGTTCAGGAATGAGGATACGCCCATAAGCGATGACCACGGCCACATCAGCTTCGCTTGTTTTCATCCACTCTACAAATGGACCTCGACGAACAGCACGAGGTTGCTTTGTCGGAATCCCAAGTTCTCTTGCTCGAATGATTGTTGCAGGGGACATCATTTGTTTCCCACGGCCCTTGGGTTTGTCTGGTTGTGCCACGACACATTCAATGGTGTGTCCTGCTTTGACCAAAGCGTTTAGAGTGGGCACTGAGTATTCCGGCGTTCCCATGAAGATGATGTTCATTTTAACGGCTGCGCTTTTTTTGCTTTTTGATGTATCGAGACCGCTTGAGTCTGTTGCTGTGTTCGAGCAAGGTAATTCCCTCAAGGTGATCCATCTCATGCTGAAGTACGATGGCGGGAAAACCCTCAAACCATTCTTCAAAGCGTTGTCCTTGACCATCTTGCCAACTCACACGGATCCTTTTGTGGCGATTGACCATCTGTGAGTATTCAGGAACAGACAGACAAGATTCATCATATTTGATTCGGTCCTGTGTTTTTTCCAAAATGACCGGATTGACCATGTGATAAAGGCGACGAGTTTCGTTTTCGTCGTCATTGCTGGGATCAGCGACAAGTATTCGGCGGCTGTCTCCTATTTGAGGGGCTGCCAATCCAACACCTGGTGCAGCATACATGGTGATGGCCATGTTGTTGAGTAGTTCGACCAGCGCCGGACCAAATTCATCTTCTTGAACTTTTCGGGCAACTTGAGAAAGAATGGGATGTGGGGCTTCCAAAATATCCAAAATGGCCATCATGAACTCCTAGTAAATAGACTATAACCTATCCAAAATCATGTGACCGCATGCGGCATCTTCATCATCTTGCGTTATGACAATTCAAACCCTTAGGAGCTGTGTTATGGCATTTGGAAAAATACCCCGTTTTAGCCCGAGCTTTTCACCCGCTGAAGCAATTGTTTCAGCACGGTATCTGCTTCGAGATGGTCCCAATGACGAGATAGTCAATCGCTTTGAGCGGCGGTTTGCTGAATATATTGGCGCCAAACATGCCGTTATGGTCCCCTCTGCTCGCTTTGGATTTTATTTGCTTCTTCGGGCATACGGCATTGAGGAAGGCGACGAGGTGATCATTCCCGGTTTGACCTATTTCGCCATTCCAGCAATGGTGCCGCTGGTTGGCGCCAAACCTGTATTTGCAGACATTGGACTGAATACCCATGTTCTAGACCCCGCTGATTTTAAGGCCAAAATTACCTCTAAAACAAAAGCTGTTGTTCCCACTCATCTTTTTGGAACACCCTGCAATATGGAAGAGATTTGTGCCATTGCAAAGGCACACGATGTGGTTGTCATCGAAGACTGTGCACAGTCTACAGGGGGCGCTTTTCAAGGCGTTAAAGTAGGGGCTTGGGGAGACTCTGCCTACTACACTTTTGGTCTAACAAAGAACATCACCACACTATCAGGCGCAATGATCACCACCAATGATGCTGGCATTGCTGACTCTGTTCGCTCAGCCATAGCCAATGGTGGCTATACTTCCAAACGAAAGCTGGCCAAGGAAGCGCTCACCGGACTGGCCATGTTTATGGCCACCCATCCGGCCATTTATTGGGCAACGGTGCATCCTGCAGTGGTTCTAGGGAACAAACTGGGTCAAGATCCCATCCATGAACGTTTTGGTGAGCCAGAATGTACTTACGACTCGGTTCCCAACTACTATTTTGAAAAGGGTAGAGCATTGGCTGTTCAAGCTGCAGTAGGTATGAAACAATTGGATCGCATTGAGTCTTTGAACGGCTCTCGCCGTAAAAACGGACAAGCGCTGGACCGTGGATTGATCGGCACATCTGATTTGGAACTTCCTGACTATCCTGAAGGGTCTGAGCCCATTTATATGAGCTTTGTAGTGCATCACGACAACAGAGAAAAGCTCGCTGAAGAGCTACGGAGTAGAGGTGTAGACACCACGACTGGATACATGAACGACATGTCGGACCATCCCTTGTTTCAAGAGTACCGCATGAGTTGTCCCAATGCGACAAAGGCCAATCAAGAACTCTTGCATTTGCCCGTCCATCCCAATCTTTCAGCGAAAGATGTCGAACACATGATTCATGCCGTTCGCTCCGCTTGTGCAGCGATTTGATTGAATCCATGATACACTAGCTCTCATTGAGGTTGTTATGGCATACCGTTTCCCCATTCGTAACTATGCACGTATCGCACAAGCGGCTTTGACTCGCAATGTCCCCGTCTACGCCCATTTTGGTGTGACCCACCGGTGTAATCTTACATGTAAAATGTGTGGAATCTGGCGCTATGGCAATGCCAAAGAAGAACTTTCAATTCCTGAAACCCGCGAAGTAGCGAGACGAATGCGCCGCTTGGGAGTGGCTCAGGTATCGATTGGAGGTGGGGAACCTTTTGCGAGGGACGACCTTGAGGATTTGGTCCAAGGTTTCATTGATGAAGGATTAAACACACGTGTGTTGACCAACGGCATTGGTATACCCAAATCCAGAATCGACCGTTTGATCGATGGTGGCCTTAAAAACTTTTCAATCTCCTTGGACTCGCTTTATCCTGAACGGTTTGATTATATTTGTGAGCATGAAGGCAGTTGGGACGAAGCCGTTGAAACCATGACTCACATTTCTTCTCGTCTGAAAGGGGTTGGTGGCGCAATGCCAACCATCAACTGCGTGGTGTCCAACCTGAACCTTGAAGAACTTCCGGAGTTGGTTCATTTTGCAAAAGCCATTGGCTTTGCAATCAGCTTTTTGCCCATTGAGCTTTTGGAAACCGCCAGTTCTGGGGTCCGCAATTGGGAGGCTCGATTTATTCGCTACCGTCCTGAGATGGGCTTGAATAACGCTGACACTGCGGCATCCGTTCATCGTCGCGTTGACAACGCATATGACCAGCTCATCGCAATGAAATCTGATGGCTTTCCGATACTTAACTCGAGTCCGTACTTGGAAGCGTCTCGCAGCTATCTTAAATCAGGGCGATTTCCACTTGAGGGTTGCGATGCAGGCAAGCTCTACTTTAGTGTGGCCCCCAACGGACAGTTTACCATTTGTCATCGTACCCAGCATCAGCACCTTGACTTTCTAGACCCCGATTTTGAGCAATACTTTCACTCAAATGTATATGAGCAACGACGAATGCTTGAAGCCGGTGGCTGTGAAGGATGCATGCGGGCGTGTTGGATCGATACAAGTTCAATGTTTCGCACTGTCCGAGGGTTCTTTGAAACGGCACGGCTCACCTTGAGTGCGCCGACCGACAACCCTTTAAGTTTTACTGAGGCCAAGCGCTGGGCGAAACATGATCCAGCGGGTGTGGTGCCCTCATTTGCTTGAATCTTTCGTGTGGGCACAAGGTCTACTGACCGGTTAGTGGTTCACCGCATGAATTAGCGGAGTTCCCATGCACAATGTGCTGATAACTTTACAGCGTGAATTGATCTCTTATTTTAACAGTGCGTTGGCATTCGTGGTCATACCTGTATTTTTACTCATGGTGGGTGGTTTCTCTCTTTATTTTCAAGATTTCTTTGCCGCTGGAATACTTGACATGCGAAGCATTTTCTTCTGGTGTGCGGTGTCCTTTTTACTCCTTATCCCTGCGTTCAGCATGCGGGCGTTTGCAGAAGAAATACGCACAGGAAGCATTGAACTTTTGGTGACAATGCCCATCCGTGACGAAGAACTTGTGCTTGGCAAGTTTCTGTCTGTTTTTGCCGTGGTTTGTTTTTCATTGCTTCTGACATTGAGTTATCCCTTGACACTTTCAGAATTGGGAGCCATGGATTGGGGTCCCATAATTGGCGGATACATTGGTTTGGCTTTGCTCGGCGCAGCGTTGTCTGCCATCGGGATCGCAGCAAGTGCATCCACTCAAAGTCAAGTGATCTCATTCTTGTTGGCTTTTGGAGTATCCGTGGTTCCTTTCGCAATGGGCTATGTATTGACTTCAGTTCCTGTGGATCTTCTCCCTGTTGTTCAATACTTGAGTTTTGATTATCATTTCTCAAATCTTGCAAAAGGTGTCATTGACTCTCGCAATCTGATCTTTTACGGAAGCGTCGTGGCTTTCGCCTTGCACTTCGCTGTGTTTCAGCTCGAACAGCGGAGACTCAGATGAATACGAGAAGCGCTCGACGATTAAATTCTTGGCTTCAACTTGTGTTGGTTGCTTTGATTATTATTTTGGTCAATCTTTGGGCATCAGATCACTTTCTCCGAGTGGATGTCACCGACAATAAAAACTATACCCTCGATTTAAAAACCCGCAGCTGGGTTTGGAATCTTGAACGGCCGCTGGTTGCAAAAGTATACTTTACAGAAGGTCTTCAAGCACCATACAACAATCATCGCACAATATTGATTGATCAGCTTGAAGAGTTGAGGGCCTATGCAAAAGGCTGGCTCAAACTCGAGGTGGTCGATCCCACAAATATTCGTGAACTCGAGGCTGAAGCGCGCAGTTTTGGGATTTTACCGGTGGACTACCGCTTTCAAACGCATCACACTGCGGAGTTGAAAAAAGTTTACATGGGTGTGGCTTTTGTATATGGCGACCGTCAAGAAACCTTGCCTGCCATCACTCATATTCAAACATTGGAATATGATTTGGCTCGCGCCCTAAGGTCTCTTCTTGAAGATGTCGAGCGTCCAATTCTTGCCCTTACCACTGGTCATGGTGAGCCAGATATAATTGGAGGTGGTGGTCCGCTTCAAAGTCTCTCTACTCGAATCCAAGAAAGTTATGAAATCAAATTGATTGATCTTGGCAATGGCGAGCCGATTCCAGAGGACACTGATGCGCTTTGGATCATTGGTCCTCAAAAGTCCTTTTCTGAAGAAGCGCTGTTTCAGGTCGATCAATACATGATGCGCGGGGGCGCA
>JAYYJC010000349.1:0-10000 GCA_036146655.1 Myxococcota bacterium
CTTGGTGTCTTTGTTACCAACACAAAGCCTGATATGAGAAGCCTCAGAGCCCAGAGTGTATATCATGGTCTCGATGGTCTTCTTGGTCATTATGGTATTCGTCTTAATCGAGATCTTGTGGTGGATCGAAAACAGAATGGGGTCATGAATTTTCCGGTCAGACAAGGTAATACGGTTCGGTCTGTCCAGATAAACTATCCTCTCATTCCCACCACAGCCTTACTTCAGAAAGATGCGCTTGTCATGCGTGGCATTGACTTACTGACTTTGCCATTTATCAGTTCAATCGATCTCATGGACCTACCTGTTGGCGTAGAAGCACAAGTCTGGGCGAAGACTTCCAGTCAATCGGGAAGAATCAAAGGTGTCATGACCATAGATCCGAAAGCCTATCGACTCCGTGCCCCGACTGAAGAAACTGGACAATGGCCTGTTTTGGTTTCCCTTAATGGTTCTTGGTCGTCGTATTTTTCTGATCGTGATGTGCCTCAAAATGGTCCCTTTGGCGTTCGACCAGTGATAAAAGCTGGTGCTCCCGCTCGGCTCGTTGTATCAGGTTCAGCCGACATGGTCGCTAATAACATCGGTTTAATGCTCAACATTGCCGATTGGATGATGCAAGATGAAAGCCTAATCGCCATTCGTTCAAAAGTGGCCAGAATCATTTCGTTTCCACCTCAAGAACTCGCTACAGAACAGAGAATCAAGCTCATTAATCTTTTGGGGGGTAGTTCGGTTTTGTTTTGTTTTGGCTTACTCTTGCGGTTGGTTCAATCAAGGCGACGCTCAAGGAGTGCTGCATGAGCTTTCTTCAGACCAAAACAAAAGCATTGGTTGTAGTAGCAATCGTCGCTATGGGTTTGAATGTCTACACTCCATCGGGCTTTGAACCAGATATTGCAGAACTTAATTCCATAGTCGCCTTAACCAAGGATCAGATGACGCGAATTGAGCTTTCCAAAGCGGGTGAAAAGATTGTGCTTGAAAAGGACAATCTAATGTGGATGGTGCGTTCCCCTTTTGAGGATAAAGCAGATCAGGCTCGTGTCATGTCGATGATTCTAAATTTTCGAAAAGGAATTTCGATGGATGTTCTGGTCGATGAGACGGAGCAAGAAAATTACGGAACAGATGCAACGAATGGCATTGTGGTGGAGATTTGGGGACAGGGAACTGAACCAGATATTTCGATGACTGTCGGATTTGATGCGGGAAATGGAAGTACATTTGTGCGCATGTCAAATGATCCCAATGTGTACAGAGCGAGAATTGGCGGCCGAAACCGATACGACCATCAAGTCAGTGAATGGCGGAATCAGGTTTTACTTGATTTTGAGTTGACTGATCTGATTCGTTTCGAAGTCTCGGATGGCGATGATAAATTTGCACTCATTCAAGATGCCGACAGTTGGCGAATGGAACCTGATCCGGGATGGGCCTTGGATGAAGAAATGATCTCTGAAATGCTTGAAGCTCTTGGTCGCATGCGAATAGGAGTCAACAGTGAACAGCAAGTGGGTTCTCACAGCCACCGTCTGAGTGTTGAACTTCAGTCTGGTGAAGTGCGTGAATTGCTCGTCGGAGCTCAAGACGTTCGTCAAGCGCTTGTTCAACTAGAAGGGGCTGAGAAGGGTGTCTTGGTTGCTGCTCGTCCCATCCGCTTGTCCACACAAGATCGGGAAAGCTACCGCAATAAGCAAATCTTTTCAATTGTCCCTCGGCAAGAACTCGACACACTTCAATTCATTCAAGGTGGAGAAGAGATTCTTATTCAACAAGACCTTGCCATTGGAATGTGGAGCGTCAATCGGCCAAGTAACATTGATTTAGACATGAAATCAATATTCTTTATGGTCAATACTTTGAGCTCATTGCGAGGAACACGAATTGCTGAAGGTATACAGGAGGAGCCTTTTGTGTCCGGTCAAATCAATTTGGGTTTTTTGGGTGGTGGACTTTCGGAGTTCTTTCTCTACGACTATGGTGAAAAGGATGAAATCTTAGTTCGAAAGGGCGACGAAGAAACCTATTTTTGGATCTCTCAAGACGATGCAAACAAAATTTTTCAAGGTTTTGGTCGATTGCCTTTGAATGAAAACATGGAGTGAATCGTTTGATATTGTGTCACGGTTTATTTAGGAGAATGACATGATTTCATCACTGGTTGGATTGGTATTGCTTGGTATAGAACCCACTTTTGATCTACCGCTGGAAGATCAAACGGTTCAAGCTAGCCCTAAAGGCAAAGGCAAAGGCAAAGGCAAAGGCAAAGGCAAAGGCAAAGGCAAAGGGGAGAAGAAGGGATCTGTAAAGAAACAAAGCCCCAAAAAAGAGTCGAGTTCTAAGCCTAAAACCCAAAAATCGTCCTCAAAGCCCAAGGCTTCTGGTGGTAAGGCTGATGCTCGGAAACCACATTCTAGACAAGATTCAGATCTCCAAATACCACCGTCCGCTCGGTTGGAAAACCAGCCATTGACCTCTCAGCGTGCAGAGCCACCACCAAGGGTTGATAAAAATACTCAAACAGGTCGACCACCTTCTGCTCGATACCCAAATCAAAGTTCTGATACTCGCAAGCCGTTCGTTTCACAGCAGCAAAACCGTGATTCAGATGCGTCAGTCAGTCCGCCTCTTTCAAGACATGATTGGGTTGTTGTCAAGCCAGCATGGGCACCAGAGGGGTGGAGTCCTCAATTGCATCAGACCCGCCCCAGTCAGGCACCACAGTGGAGTCCGAAACATTGGGGAAGAGGTTATTTTGTATTTTCGCCGCCATCGAAGGGTGAATCTGTCAAAGTGGTAGAAAAAGACATGAGTGGTGCTCAAGTCCGTTCAAGTTCTCATCGAACGGTGAGAAGAAGCATAGATCGACGAGGTAGCCTTAAAATTGGTGCCCGAGCAAGCAGCTATGTATCCAGTTATGCCAATGGATTTGAGAGTGCTTATGCAGACTTGGGGGCCGGTGGCGTGCTCGGTTACCGCCTGTTTGAGCCCATCGGACTGGAAGTTGGATACACTCAGTATGCACCTGAGATGGATTTTGAATTGTCCACCAGAAGTCAATCAACACTTCAAGGATCAGCGCAGCTTTATCTCTTTCCTTGGACACGCGTTAGCCCTTATATCAGTGGTGGTTACACGGTTGATCAGTTTGATATCCAAGATCAGCAGGTCAGTGCCAATGGCATGGCCTCAGGACCTCACGGTGGAATAGGAGTTGAATGGGCCATTGGACGCCGTTTGGCTTTCGGAGTTGAAAGTCGCTACATTCTGTATAAAAATATGGATGTTCGAGATGGACTTCGAGACAATGCTCTACAAGTCTTTGGTGGCATAGACTTGTACTTTTAATGCATCTTCGTTACTCGCTATAGCCCCCCTTTCAGGGGCTATTTTGCATTTGTATTATGCTATTCTTGCGGGTTTCATGTAACAAATAGAGCAGGTGAGCAGCAGATGAACGAGTGATTTCTGTTCGTGTCCCTCGCAGCAAAAGTTGGCGGTGTGCAATGATGTCATTTGGGCCTGCCACAGCAATGTGAACTGTACCAACGGGTTTTTGCGGCGTTCCACCACTTGGTCCTGCAATTCCTGTGACTGAAATGCCCCAAGTGCTCTGTGCTTGAGCTCGAATACCAAGTGCGAGTTCTTCAGCCGTTTCTCGACTTACGGCACCATACTGCTTTAAAGTTTCTGACCGTAACCCAGTGTATTTTTGCTTTGCTTCGTTGGAGTAAGTCACGACCCCTTCCATCAAATATGAGCTTGCCCCTGGAATACTGGCTAGCCATGATGCCACTCCGCCTGCCGTACAGCTTTCAGCAGTGGCAACGGTTTCCTCTCCATTACGAAGTTGATTTCCAATGGCTGCTGCCATGTCATCTTCATTTTCAGCCATTAAACAATCGTCTAGTGCTGTGAGTATCTGGTTTCTGATTGTGGCATCCAAGGGCGGACCATGTAATTTAATTAGGTTGCCTGTTCGGGTGGCCCGATATCCGATTCGGTAATTTGATAATTTAAGCGCCTGTATTCGCTCTTGAAGCACTGCTTCGGGTTGTCCGAAGCACAAAAATGTGGTGAGTGTTTGAGCTTTTGTTTGGGTGATATCGGGCAGAATACTATCAAGGATCATTGATTTAAATTCAGAAGGAACACCTGGCAATGCACAGAATCGACAGCCATTGACCTGTATATCAAACCCCACAGCTGAACCATGCGCATTTGGAATGACCGCTGCGTTTACTGGAAGCATCGACATAACCGTCATTTCAGTTGAAAGATTGCGTTGACGACGGTGACAGTATGCTTTCAAATGCGCCATTGCGAGTTGGTTTTGTACAAGTGGAATTGAAAATGCGGATGAAAAAGCATTCCGTGTGTGATCATCCGTGGTTGGTCCAAGACCGCCGGTTGAAATGATGAGTGCACCACTCTGTGCTTCTGCTCGAAATCGATGGCTTAGTTCGTTGTGTGAATCGGGTGCCGTGATGATTCCTTTTACTGCCCATCCATGATCAGTCAGAAGGCCTGCAAGCCAATGGGCATTTGTATTTAGTATCCGGCCAGTGGTCAGTTCATCACCTTGTGTGATAATGATGGCATAGTCTTGCATAAACTTATTCCTGAGGCCTTTGTGATTTGTCTGTCTTTAGATGTGGGTACCAAAACCATTGGTGTGGCGCGTGGTCGGCGTGATGTTGGTCTGGCACAGCCGCTACTTACAATAACCCGTCAATCCGTGCGGAAAGATTCTGAGCGGTTGCATCAGTTGTGTCAATCACACCAAGCTCGTATTGTCATTGTGGGATTACCGATGATGTTGGACGGTACAGAAGGGAGATCAGCACGGCTTGCCCGTCAAATTGGAACGGCACTTGAGGCATTGGGGCATTATGAAGTCCACTATCAAGATGAGCGTTTTTCGACTGTTGAGGCCGAGAAACGCCTCATTGCAAGTGGTAAGTCTGCCAAAAAAAGAAAGCAAGAAATTGATCAAGCCGCTGCTGCTGTGATTTTAGAAAATTGGTTCTTAGACAATCCTCTTATTTGACCTCAAAACTGTACACCACTCGAAGTTCAGCAGGGTGACTTGAAAGACTGTTGCTTTCTTCATTGGTCAAAATGTCGCTGTCGTGGAAGGCGTAATATCCAGCGGATAGCGCAGATTTGGGCTTTAATAGGTACATGTATTCTTGATCGAGCGAGACCAAGTCAAACTCTATTGGGGTTTGGTCTGCGACTGTATACAGATTGACTGCTGCTTCAGTTGTGCCAGTAATGCTTTTGATTTGAACGGATTCTGTAAAACTGAGTGCATGAAGCTGAAGTTTAAATTGCTTTATTTGTTCCTTTCTCAGGGCTGAGAAGAATAGGAATGAGTCACTTTGGTCAGCAGAAACTTTGGCATCGCCAATGTCCTTGATGCCTTTAATCGATTGGAGCTGAGTTTCGATGGATTGGACCTTTTGACCTGCAATGTTGGCATAATCATCGGTTGATATGGCGTAGAAACCTTCATTTTCTGGTTTTTTGTATAGGTGAAAGGTGACTGTTGGGGGTGGTTCTTCATCCGATGAGGAAAAGACGCCGACTTCTACATCGTGGATGTAACCTTCATGTCCAGCTCTAAATCGCATGCTCCCATCTTTGGCTGGAAATTGAAAAGAGCCGTCCGATGCCGTGGTTTGGGCGGAGACTTCCCCTTCCATTTTCACCATGGCGCCTTCAATTGGTTTATTCCAAATGTCTAATACCCGACCGCTTACAACAGGAGGGTTAGTGCATGCAGCAAAAAGTATAGAAAAGTAGGCAAGCATGATGGTCTCCAAACCAGTATAATTTGATTTATGATAACACATTGTCATATTTGACGATTGAATGACAATCATTTTGATTGGCAAAAGTACAATGAGTCTAGTGCTTCACCGAGGTTTTGACATGATCCCACAAATTCTGCTCTTATCACATGCTTTTGCAGCCCCACCTCCTATTGTTAATGGCACGCCCACAAGCGACCATATTGCGGTAGGTGTATTGGTTGCCTGTTCTAATCAAGGGTGTGTGAACTACTGCTCAGGAACCTTAATCGCATCTCAATGGATGCTCACTGCGGCTCACTGTGCTGAAGCTGCCTTCGGTGATTACTCTAATTATGACCACTACTTTAGTGTGGGAAGAGACCTTGATAATATCGTTGATTATCGCTACATCCGTTCGTGGGAACTGCACCCTGATTATGGCTATTTCCAAAGCACATTGGTGTATGATTTTGCGCTTGGTGAACTTGAGAGTGATTTTACAGGGGTTACACCAATCGCCGTCAACCGCAGTTCAGTAAACAACAGTTGGATTGATCAAGATGTCACTTATGTGGGATACGGTGCCACCAGCGACAACGGTGGAGGGTCGGGTACCAAACGTACGGCTGACATACCCATCTACGATTATGACTCATTTTTGCTGTATACATACGATCCCAGTGGTCAACAAAATGTGTGCTACGGAGACTCAGGCGGCGCGGCTCTTTGGTATGATGGCAGTCAGTATGTGCTCGCTGGCGTAAACTCATTTGTTTATCCAAGCTGTGCTCAAGGTGCTGCTGGTGCTGGACGAGTAGATTCTGCCATCAGTTGGATTGAAGAATTTGTGGATTTGTCAGCTGGGCCTTCCACTGAGCCAAGCTCAGAGCCTGGTTCAGAACCCAGTTCAGAGCCTGGTTCAGAACCCAGTTCAGAAGAACCCAGTGACGAGTATGACACTGCCATAGATTGGGATGAATCAGATGACAACGAAACGAATCAAGAAGATGTCAAAGAAGTCAGAGTCGATGATTTTAATCCCAAACTCTTTGGATGTCAGGCCACACCAACAAAATGGAGCTGGTTTTGGATGCTCTTGCCATTTGGTTATGCATTTCGGCGTAAAAATTGAGCCTCTGCCATTGCAATTTTGTCTTGTGCCATACCGATGCGTGCACCCAACTGATAAACATGCTGCCGGGCATAGTCGTCATGTCCGAATTGAAACGCAGTCCTCATGGCTTGGTCTAGAACATAGTCTTGAGCGGCAAACTCAGCACTCTGTACCTCAGATGCCGAGAGATTTAGGCCGCTTGCATATGCATGCAACCGTTGTCTCTCTGATGTGGCAAACGACTGATCGGCCAAAGCAAGAGCCCAGCTAATCATCAACAAGCTCAGGCGCACCTGTCCCTTTGATGCCATTTGGAGTTCTGCAGAAGTGATTTGAGGTCGTTTTGCCAGTTCCTGAATGCTTTCTGCTGGATTTAAAAAGGACATCAGCCATGCTTCTTCTGCTTGAGCAAGATGCCCATCTACCATCGCAATTTCAACCAACATTCGAGTCAAGAGTTGGCGATCATAATTGTGCACCACAGGGGCTTGATGAAGTTGTAGATCAAATGCAGACAGCAATTCGTTTTGAGCATTCTTTGAAACCCAGTGTTGCCGCTGTGCATCATAATAAAACCGTGATGAAACAGAGAGAAATGCCGAAACAATTGTCTGTTTCGTTTCTGTTTCTGAAAGGCTGTTTCGAGCATTTCGTTGGGCGTTGTAGATTCCTTGTCGGGCAATGTCACCCGCAATTCTTCCAAAGATGGAATATCCAAATACGCTGCGTATCGTTTGTGAAATGGCATTTTGAACCCCGTACATCAGTGATCGCTCAACCGTGGATGTCATTCTTTGCTGTGTCTGTCGATGAGTTGCAGACGATTGGACTTCTTCGCCCGTGATTGGGCATTTGAAATTGACTCGAACCGTTTTATTGTGCACATCAACATGTGCAATTAAGGGCTGGATTTGGGCATAACTGATTTGGGACATATACACCTCTGTCTTGGATGGTTGAAGTATTTTAATCGCCCCAAGTGGGATCTGGAGAAAAACCTTTGGCATACGCCCAACGCCGCTTTAGGGCCGCTATTTCATTGGGTTTCAACCCATACGCAATTGGGCTTGTTGGAAGGGGTTTTACATTGGTTAAAGTGGCCTGAATTCGGCTGAGTTCCCAAGCATAAAATTGACTCGAAGTGAGTAAGCTTTTGTGAGTAGAAATGATGTCGGCAAGCTGTTCATTGGCCCCGATTGCACAACAGCTTCGCATTAAATAAAACAGCGTGCGTATTTGTATCCTTTTGGTCTGATCCAATTCAAGGAGTTGTTGTGCTCGATTGTATGCCCTCGACCACCCTCTGTCTTCCTGAAGGATGGCCATGGCCCATGCCCAAAGCCCTTCAACTCTCGGATCGTTATTGTGATGAACCAAGGGTGTTAAGCGGTCTATTGCAGCAGCAGCAGCAGAACGAGACCGTGTGCGTTGTTCTAAAACTGTTCGCGCTCTGAGTTGATGGCTCCATGCCAATAAATCACGGTGTGATGCTGCCTTTGAAAGTGCCGATGCATCAGCCAATACCGAATTGGCGTCTTTGTATAGTCCAATGTCAATCAATACGAGTCCCAGCGCAATCAAGGTGTGGCAATATTCATAGGATTGTTCTTGAATGTTAATGAGATCAATGCGCTCTTGGAGTTCGTTACGAGCCGTTGCCAAGTGTCCATCGGCTGCATCATTTAAAATGGCTTCGACTGCCTTAAATGGAATGCCGGTTTGAAATTGCTTTTGGCATCGATGTTTTATGCTCTCCAAATCAGGCACATTGTCCATGGCGTATTGTGAAAAGAACTCGGCAGTACAGCGCCACATTTGATTTTGAGTTTGAAAAACAAGTCCTTGTCGCGCCAGTGTTTTTAGCAAACTGTCAACGGGAAACATTGTGATTGGCTCAAGTTCTTCAGCGCTTAATGCCCGTTGCGTGAGACCAAAAACGGCCAGCAATTCAAGTGCTTCAAGATCGAGTTCTTCAAAATACTGCTCAGCGGCATCTATCAGCGGCACAGGATTGGGCAAGATCAGCATTTGATCTTGAACATATTTTTCGAGTATGGGAAACAGCAAAATGGGAAGTCCGCCACTCAGTCGAAATACACATTCTGCAACCTCAGAGAGAGAGGTTGTTTTGGGAGCAAATGCGTAGATTGTTCGTCTGACATCTGCCCTTCTAAGTGGTGGGATTCGCACATGACGATGTTCTGCAAGAGGAGAGTCGATTAATCGATTTTCCCAATCTATGACCAAGAGCGACTCACGCCGTAGCCGTTGCTCCGTGAGTTCAACGCTTCTGAGATTGTACAATTCAAAGTAAGCCACCGATCGGCGCTGTGCAGCACTGATTAAACTGTCAATGAACCATCTTTTTCCAACGCCAGGTATCCCTATCACATGTACAATAAGTGGTTTTTGTTGCTCAACAAAGTCGAGTATTTCTGTGGACTGCTCGATTAATTGCTGTCGTCCAGCAAGTGGAAGACCCGCATGCTGTGTGTGATTTAAGGCATCAATGATGTCCTGCATGCTTTGAAACCTGTCTTCAGGAGAAGGCCTGAGCATGCGTAGAATGGTGCTTTCAAGCTCTGCAGGGATGCTTGGATCAATATGAGCCAAGGGAACAGGAGGGCTTCGCTCCATGTTTTCAAAAGGTCGTTTGCTCGTCAATGAAAAGTAGAGTGTGGCACCAAGGCTAAATTGATCAGCTTGATGTGTGAGTTCAAGGTGTTCAAGTTGTTCTGGTGAGGCATAAGCTGGCGTGCCAATAAATTGGGATATGCTGGTTTGTTCGATGTGTGTTTTAACAACTCCAAAATCGGTTAATATGGCATCTCCATTTGGGTGAATCAAAATATTCGATGGTTTTACATCTCTGTGTATGCAACCATGCTCATGAATGTAGAGAAGTGCACTTGCGATGTCTTGTCCAATCCCTCTGCACCTGAGATAGCGTTCCAATGGGGGGCGTTCTTGAAGCTTTTCAGCATAGACTCTCAGGTCGGGCCCTTCGATATAGTCCATGGTATAAAATGGTTTTTGGTCGTGGTGGCCGTGGTCATAGATTTGGATGATATTTGGGTGGTCAAAG
>JAYYJC010000350.1:0-10000 GCA_036146655.1 Myxococcota bacterium
CGAAGAAGTTGCTCAATTTCCTGATTGAATCGAGTGAGGGCGGGTGGATGGCTCTGTGTCAGCCATTTAAGTGCGATCCGTTCCTTTTTTGAATTCTCACATAAAAATACTGTGGCCATTGCTCCTCTCCCAATGACACGGATGACGGTATACACATCATGGTGACCATGGAAGGGTTGTGCATTGGTCGGAGGAAAGCTGTCCACTCCACTCAAAGGGAAAACCCTGAACTGTAAAAGTGCATCGCGTTGACTTTTTCCCGCTCTGAAAGTGGCTCAATTAGGCTGGAACGAAGGTCTGTAAATTGCTCGTGCGCTTGGATTGAAACGCTTGTTTCATCCAGTGTAGAAAGAATACGGCGTGCTCGGAGGGCGTGGGTGAGCATCTTCCTTCGCGTGGCCATTTCATTGGCTTTTTTAGCCAATTCCATTGATTTTTCGGATTGTCCAATCCGTATCCAGTATTGAGCGAGAAACAACCAGCCTTCGATTCGTCTGGGAACTGGTAGATGTTGAAGCGTCATCTCAAATTTGTCATCTATGACATTTTGAAGAGGTTCTCCGGCTTCATGTTTGCAGATTTCTTCTAAAATGATCAAAATGGCTTTGTATTGTTCGGGGTCGGAATGTTTAGACTGTTCCAGCGCATTCTGGCTGTAAACGAGTGCTGATATGGGGTCCGTTGTAAGATGGTAAATGGCCAAAAGTGCATTGCTGACCACAATGTGTGTCGGTATGTTGAGTTGTCGAGACAGGTGCAGTGATCTCTGTGCGTGGACCAGAAGAGCGTCCCTTTGGCCCATGGCATAATAGGCAAGAGCCATTGTAATGGTGGCATGCAATTGTCCTGTTTTGTGTAGGGTGCGTTCAGACAACTGAAATGCTTTTTGGGCCAACTTGACTCCAGCAAGCCATTCTCCTTGCCAAATGTAAACTTCTGCCAAATTGCACAGGACGGTGGTTTGTTTTTCGCTGCGGTTCAAATGCTCTAGAATGACTGCTGCTTCTTCCATTCCAACCCGCGCTTCAAGGATGTGCCCTTGAGCGGCTTGAACAGCACTCAATGACAGAAGTGAGTTGGCTCTGGATATGGTTTGCTCAGAGCGAGAGGTTCGCATCAATGCCTCTGTGGCATAGACTTCACATTGCTGTATGTTTCCTCGGGACCATTCCAGTTGACACAAATGGTGAAGTGCGGCGTTGATGAGGTTTCGGTCGTGCTTAAGTTTACACGCTTCAAGGGTTTTTAAAAGACGACTTTCACCCTCATTTATTTGACCCAAATTGATAAAGGCTTGTCCCAAATAAAGGCTTGATGTCATTTCAAGAGACCAACTCTCAAGTTCTCGTGCGTATCTCAACAAGGTTCTGAGGGCTTTGGCATTTTCCTTCCATTCCCCTCGGTTTCGCGTGACACCAGATTGGACTTGTAGAAGATTACATCTTGACTGAATGAAGTCTTCGTGACTCAACCCTTCTTTTGCAGCACGCATCATTGGATGGACATCGACACTAAGTTTTAAGGCTTCGGCAATGAGTCCGCGCTCTAAGAGTTCCATAGATGCAACCGATAGGTATTTATAAGCCAGCGCCATTTTTTCTGCTCGTCTGTAGTGCTCTCCGATTTGTTGACACAGATTCAAGGTTTTGTGATGGCTGTATTGCTGTTCAAGGATCTGTGCAATCTTAATATGGATCTCAATTCGGTGGCTGTTGCTTAAGTCTTCGTAGATGACTTCCGAAACTTTGGTGCGTTCAAATCGGATGTACTGAGATATGCCGATTTGCCGTGACAGTAGAACGCCGGCTTTGTCTAATTGGTGGATTGCGTCGAGGTATTGCTCTTCTTCTTCTGTGTCTTCACAAAGGAGGTCTAGTAAAAAATCCAGGTCACTTTCTCTCGCCAATGATGCCATCAAATTGATGACAGCCTTTTGTGGCTGAGACAATGTGGAATATTGAGACCTGGCGAGTTGTCTAATGCTGGGTGGAACTTCAAGCTGGAGGTCAGCAATGGTATCTGGGGAAGTCTTAAGAGTGAGCTGATTCTGATCGACTGTGATGTGCTTTAATGTGATGAGATAGCGGATGTATTCAGTGAGAAAAAGCGGAACACCATCTGTTTCGGAGTGTAATCGAGATGAAAGTGCCGACAGATCAGTTTCAACTTTGAAGGTGTCTTTGAGCAAGGCTTCGATTTGTGCTTGTGTCAGCGGTTCGAGTTTCAGGCTTGACCAAGGCGGTGCGATTTGAAGGTTTGAGACTTCACCTTCAATCGTGGTACAAATCAATAACGGCAGCTTGAGTTGTTCGATGAGCACACTTTTCCAAAGCTCAATCAAATCAAAGATGGATTCTGCCGCATGGTTTAATCCATCAATTAAAATGATTTGAGGTCGCTCTTCTAACAGCTTTTTGAGTGCGGATTGGAGTGCTGCTGTGAGCCGCTGCCAAGTATCAGCCTGTGGGTTCAGACCACTTTGAGACAGTGCATATAAAATCTTCGTCAGTTCTTCGTCTGCTGATTCCTTTCGTATCTGCTCTGAAATACTGACCAAGTTTTCAAGTGGATTTTGATTGGCATGAAGCGAGAAAAAGTGAACCGGAAGTTGTTGCTGTTGAGCCAGTCGGGTGGCAAACTTTAGGAGGCTGCTCTTCCCATAGCCTGTGGGGCCGGAAATGATGAGCAATTGGCCTGAGCTGTGATTGAGTTGACCAATGGCCTGTTGAATAACGGTGCGATCATTCCGGTTTGAGTTAAACGGAAGTTCCCATGCGTGTAGTTGTTTTTGTAAGGCAGGGTCTGGCTGGGCTTGGCCGAGCAATACAAGTATTTCTTGTGCCGATTGAAATCGGTCTTGGGGAGATTTTTGCAGTAATTTCAAGCAGATTGATTCCAACAGGTTGGGTACTTCAGGAATAAATTGTGACGGTGATTTTGGCTTTTTGTCTCGGTGAAGCTTGAGGTAGCCTGCCATATTTTGTGCGGCGAACGGGCGCCTCGAGGTCAGCATTGCATACAGAATTATTCCAAGAGAATACAGGTCAGACCGGTGATCTATTTCCAAGCCACCAATTTGTTCGGGTGAGGTATATGCCCATGTACCCACAAGAGTAGTAGACTTGTCCTCTAGGCTTGGATCAAGGTCTTTAACGATGCCGAAATCCGTCACCTTACAACTGCCTTCCTGTGTAATCAGCACATTTGACGGCTTGAGGTCGCGATGGACAAATCCACGGCTATGGATGTAGGACAACGCATGACAGAGTTCCGTAAGAATGGTTTTGCTCCGTTGCCACCGTTGGTTGAGTGAAAGGTCTCTGAAGTTACGAATCACATTATGCAGATCGGTACCTTCTACATATTCCATTGCAATATAGGGATGTCCAAAGATGTCCCCAAAGGAATCCACCCGAATAACATTGGGATGTCTAAGTCGGGTGAGGGCTCTAAATTCCCGACCAAATCGAGCCCTTCCAGATTGAAAACGACTGGCCTTGAGAACCTTTAAGGCAAAAAGTGAGTTTGAGGGGTCAGAAGCAAGCAGGACATCTGCCATGCCTCCTTTTCCAACCGATCGTATGTATCTATAGCTGCCGATGTAGTCGCCAGGAAATAGTGTTTTTCCACCCATTTCAATGGACAGATTTTCTGGTTTTTGATCAGAGGTAGACACGGTGGTTGTCTTTGGAGTGAGGGTTATTCATCGAGCCAATGTGGAAAAATCTGCAATTTGGTGGGTTGTTTTTGTGCGCAAGCATTCACCGACTCTTGAAGTCTTTTCTTCCAATAGGGTTTGTCGACCCATTGATTACCGAGGCTGGCAATGATCACTTCGACTCCCACATACTGATTTTGTGGGAGTTGTGACCAAAAGCTTTCGAGATCTTCTATGGCTTGCTCAGGTTGGTGGGGATAGAGGGCTCGGATGTGATCAATGCGATTAAAACAGTCCTGCCATGGGAGTGAAGGGATAATTCGATCCATGGGAGCACGCTGGTGTAGATTACACAAGGCGTGGTGATATTGGCGTTCCACAGATGTCTGACCACCGCTGTCCAGTATCTCATGAGTCAAACGAGCCTCTACTTGGATCCAGTTGGCGAGTCGGGCATAGTGAATCAACGGATCAAGGGCATTTTGGGCTTGTAACATCCCCATATAGAAGCCCGCTTCTTGAAAACTGGTGTTGGCTTGCAGTGGTAGTCCCAACCACAGCATGGCCATGCCATGATAGGACAGAGCTTTGATGCGAAGAGAATTATCTTCGGTACTCTGGGTCCGTTCAATAATGTCAGCTGACATGGCAGCAGCCTTTTCCCAATGACCTGCAACCAAACAGATTTCAATGATGTGGGGAAGAAAGTGTGGCCCAAGAATTGAGTGATAGGTTTCAAGGGTTTGGAGTGCTGTGGCATTGTCTCCGTAAACTGCTTTTAGCAGGGCTTGACCTGACCTCGCAATCAATTGATTGGTCTGCTTTTCGCTGAGCGCAAGAAGGTTCCATGCCTCTTGGGCTTCAGTAAATGCATTCTGTTCAAATCTGAAAAAAGCAATGTCTTTCAAGGCCTTATGACGAATGGTGGAATCTTCAGGAAGGATTTGGATATTGCTCTCAATGTCCATACTGAGCTTTTTGAGTTTAATTTGAGCCAAGCCAATTTGAACTTTAAGCAACGGGCGGTTGTGTTCTGAATCAAAATCGACAGCCAAGGCCTGTTGCCATTCGACAATGGCATCCTCATATTGTCCCTGTGAAAAGTAGACTTTGCCCAGGTGATGATGCAAATGATGTTGATGCTTGGGTTCAATGTGTTCGGGTGCTTGTTTTTGGATTAGGGTTTTGACTTCTATGAAATGCTGCTCAGCCTCTTTTAGAAACTGGCCTCTGAGTTTTCGTTGGCCAGCCATTAGCAAATAGGGAATGGCGGCATCTGGTTGACCAGAGTGAATAAGGTGGTGGGCGATGACTTCACTTATCTCACTAATTCGCCGCCGCGCTGTACTTCTAAGAACAGAAGCAATTCGCCTATGCCAGATGATTCGGCGCTCTTCAGATAAAATGTCGTAAATAGCGCTGTTGGGAAACTGGGATTTAAGTTGGATGGATTGTGTGTGAATGTCTTCTTCAAGCCAAGAGAGTTCAAAGAGTTCTTTGAGTGTAGGTTGAAGTTGGCTTTCTGGACATTGCATCAACTCGCACAGAAGGCTTGAGGTTGAAGGAAGTTGATAGACAGCCAAGCATTCAATCAGAAGCTTGGCTTGAGAAGACAATGGTTTGAGTTTGTTTCGTATCTCTTGTTGAAGAAAGGTCGGTGTTGGAAGGGCCCCTTTTGACAACACATGAGTCGGTAGCTTTGTACGGTATTTTCCTTGTCCGTCAATGGAAATCCAGTTCTCTTCAATGAGTAAATCGAGTGTTTCGATAATGTGGCCAGGTAGTCCACAAAATGCATCGCAAAGGCGTTTCGCCAAAATGACGGTTGCTGCTCCTGCGACATTGTGTGCTCGCAATAGTTTTTGTGTGCCTTTGAGTGTTAAGCCGTTTAATAGAATATTAATCCTGTCATGATACAAAAGTTCGAAAGAATGCACTTCGAGACTTGTGTAAATCAATAAAATGGCCAAGCCTTGTTGTGTAAGTTGATTGAGTTCATGTTGAAGTGCTTCGAGTTGTTTATTTTGGAGCTGTTCGATGTTGTCTATGCAAATAATGGCATTGTCTTCTAAATCAGGGAGCTTCCAATCCGGTCCATTGATCGTAATCGGATTAAAATGTGCATGGCTCTGAATGCATTTTTGAAGGAAAATGGTCCGACCAGACCCTCTTTCTCCAATGATGTTTACGCAATTACTTTCGTTCTCTTTCCATTTTTCGAAGGCGTCTCGAACTTGAGTTTCGGCTTCTTCTCGCTCTATGAGTGAAATGCTGCGAGAGATGTTGTGAAGGTCGTGGATGACATCTGCTGTCGATGAATAGCGATTGTTTGGATTTTTTTGGAGCAGCTGAAAACAGATGTTGTCCAGTTGCTCTGGGATATTTGAGTCTTCTGAAGAGGGACGCAATGGTGGCTGAGTTAAGTGTTGTGAAAGGTAGCCCACGATGCTTTTGGCTTCAAAAGGTTTTTTTCCAGTGAGTGCCATGAAAATCAAGGCCCCAAGGGAATACAGATCAGCCCTATGATCAAGATCTTCTCCGATGATGAGTTCTGGAGCCATAAACGCAACTGTTCCAACCAGTGATCCCATTGTGGTCAATTCAGATTTAAACTGCTGTGGATTCTTGACAACACCAAAATCAGTGAGTTTTGGAACACCACTTTGTGTGATAAGAACATTTGATGGTTTCAAGTCTCTGTGAATGATTCCCTGTGCATGGATGTATTCTAGGGCGCGACACATCTGTATCAATATGTTTCGAATGATTTGAAACTGAGGTGTTTCAATGGGATATTCCCAACTACGGATAAGACTGTCCAAATCTGAGCCTTCGACCAACTCCATTGAGATCCAAGGGTAATTGTTGTGAACACCACTTTCGAAAACCTTTACAATGTTGGGGTGCTCAAGTGTCTTAAGAGACAGAAACTCACGCTGAAAACGACGCAGATCTTCTTCAGAAGTTTTCCCTGGGTGAAGGATTTTTATGGCAACCTGACCAAATTTGGGTGAATGAGCCTTAAAAACAGTGGCGTTTCCTCCAACACCAATGGAATCACCAAGGGTATAGGATGCCACTGTGTCGCCAGGAAAAGGCGGAGGCGCATTGAAAGAAGGCATACGATTAGCTTAGGGTCAAATTAGGTTAGTTTGAGCATAACCTATTTGAGGGCGTCGTTGCGTTCTAAAAAGCTCTTTCTATATTCTTCACCGAGGTTTGCGGATAAGGAGCGAAGCAAAGCCAGTGCAATCCGTGAATGACGATTGGCTTCTTCTTTATCGGTGCTGCATCTAGCAAGGATTTGTCTGGCCCGCATCGCATAAAATCGATAGCCGCTGTCATCTGACATTGTCAGGGCTTTTGATGCGACTGCATATGCTTGTTCATGAGACTTGAACAACAACCACGCACGGCCGATATTGAGGTAAAACCGAATGGCTTGATGCTTTAGGTTGGGAAGTGGTGTGTCATTCAGTGAGTTTAGCAGTTCTTCCGCTTCGTTATAATAGCCAGTTGTCCATAAAAGTCTGGCCTTCCAAATCTGAATAATCGGAGCGTAACCCTCAATATCGTAGGATTCAGCAGAATCCAACAGTGAATCAACCAACTCTTTTATCCGTGGCAGATGGCCTGTTGGCATAAGGGCTCGGAGAAGGTTGACCATTGTGGCAAATTCTTCGGTTTTGTGGTCGAGATCTTGTAAGATTTGGACTGCAAATGAGGCGGTTTCGTCTGCTTCAACAAATCGACCCAGATCTGTTAAGAGCATGACTCTGTAGCGAAGGTAAACCCCCAGCCCATTCCGATAACCAATCTCACGGCATTCCGCTATTCCTTCATTAACCAAATCAAATGACTTTTTAAAGTTCCCCATACAATGGTGCAATTCTGCAAGATTGGTTCTGGGATTGACTAGGCGTTCAAACAATCCAGAATTTTTTCCGAGAATGACAGATTGTTCAAAGTTTTTGCGGGCTTCTGCGGAGTTACCTTGGCACATGGCCAAAACACCAAGGCCATTGTGGCCAAGCATTTCTCCTTTTGAATCCTGCAATGAACTGGCCAGTTGCATGGTCTCTTGAAAGTGAAATTGGGCTTGAACCTCTTCCCCTCGTTCCCAGCAGATGGCGCCATATTCATAATGTGGCATGATTCTGAATTTGGGGTGTCCGACCTTACTTGCTAGCTTGAGGGTTTGGCTGCAGTATTTTTCACGCTCATCAAGCGATAGGCGTTCACGAATCTGATGACACCGTTCTGAATAGATGGTACACAGCAATTCACTGTCGCCCAATTTAGAAGCATATTGCTCAGCGGATCTAATTTGAGTCATGGCCAGCTCCCAATTTCCAAGAATAAAGGCGATTCGGCCTCGCTCAAGAAGGACACGAGCCAGTTGTTTGTTGGCTTTTAGAATGGGGATCTGAGTTCGAGCCACACTTTCGATGCTCAGAGCTCGCTCGAGATAGCGCATGGAGTCATTCATCATGGTTCGGTTTTTGAGTTTATCAGCCGCTTCTATCAAGTAGGGATAGGCTTTACCGTAGTTCTCTCCACACTCAAAGTGGTGGGCAAGGTGCTCAATCACCGCACTGAGATTGTGCTGGAATGCGTTCTCAAATGCATTCCCCATAATGCAATGTCTAAGACCAAGCCCTTCTGCTGGAATTTGTTCCACAATAAAATCTCTGAGCCATCCACTTTTGACTTCGTATTGCGATTGATTTGAACCAATCTGTTGAACAATTCCAAACTGAATGAGTTGCTCGATGGTGTGTTGGAGATCAATCAATATGCCGGTTTGACTTTGAAGTTGCTGTATCGCATCATTGAGTACATCTTCAGAGAGTTCTCGTCTGGACAATGCGATCAAAAAGGCCAACTCCTGAGCTTCCTTTGACAAAGCCTTAAAGCGAATGATGATGGCATCACGGACGCTGTGAGGTAAAGGCAAAGCGGTGCCCTGAATGTGCTGAATAGGGATTTGAAGTGGACCGTAATCGCTGGCGATGATATTTTTATTTCGAAGCCCTTTCAGCATTTCTTCAATGAGTGCAGGATTCCCTTTACTCTCTTCGTGTATTCTGCCTGCAAGGTAAGGCACGCGTTCATCGTATTCACAAAGGTGTAGCAGCCATTCTTCAACGGCTGCGATGCTCAGCGGACTCAGCAAGAGCTGTGTGGGTTCTACATTGGTGGATTGACCTGTCAATATCCCATTGATTTCACTGCTATCCATTTCTGTATGGGTGCCAATCAAAAATAATATGGGTGCGTGTCGCTCTGACAAGGTGTTACGAATGAGATAACTCACCAGCTCGACGGTACCGCTGTCTGAGAGATGTATGTTGTCCAAAATAATGACAGAGGGGCCTCGGCTGACCAATTCATCTCTAATTTTCGCAAACAGCATCCACTTGGAAGGTGGATCAGGGGCATAGATTTGAGCTTGTAGCGCCTCAGGCAATGACTCGAATAAAGCCCGTAACCCTTGGTATGCGGACTCTTTGTAGGTTCGGCCTTGATTGTAGCTTGCAAAAAATGATTGTCTTTTCGAAAATAGACGAATGTGTTTTAGAAATGAGGTTATCCCAGAACCTGTGGGGCCGTCGACCCAAATCAAACCACCATGGTTGTCGTGCAGCCGAGCAATGTGTTCGACGACAATTGAAAATGACCGAGTATGCCCCACAAAGATCTTGTCGTCTGGGTTTGCTTTGTGAGCCTTTAAGACAAAAAGTAGGTGCTGGGCAGAGGCAAATCGATTGTCTGCATCTTTTTCGAGAAGACGCATACAGGCATTGTCTAGGTGTTTTGGAATGAGTGGTGCATGGTGTTTGAGGGCTTTGGGTTGCTTGTTCAGATGGCGCTCGAGAAAACCAGCCGCTGTTTTGGACTGGAAGGGGCGTCGACCAGCGAGCATCAGGTAGAGCACTCCGCCGAGTGAGTAGAGATCCGCTCGGGCATCAATGTGCCCCCCTCTTATTTGTTCGGGAGAGATGTAAGCGACGGTCCCAATGACTTCTCCCGCCATGGTGAGCTCAGCCCCTGGGATCTTGACCACCCCGAAGTCCATCAGTTTGATGCTTTTATTTTTGAGCACCATAATATTACTGGGTGTGACATCTCGATGTGTCCATCCCAACTGATGAATGTGATGCAGGGCTTGTGCAATTTGGATGAGTATTTTTTCGACAAGCTCATACCGTTGTGTGGGAGGGAGTTTGCTCCAATGTTCAATTTCATCTTTAAGGATGCGGCCTTCAAGGAATTCCATCGCAAAGTATGGGCGTGAATCGTACAGCCCGCTTTCTGTGACTTTGAGAACATTGGGATGCA
>JAYYJC010000351.1:0-18188 GCA_036146655.1 Myxococcota bacterium
TAATTTTTGAGAGCGCTTTGAACTCTCGTTCAAATCTAGACGCCATTTCGTCCGAATTAATATTATGCAACATCAGTTTGAGCGCACAGCGCGCACCATGTTGCTCATGACGGGCTTCAAAAATAGTTGCCATACCACCACTTCCGATTTTACGGATAATTCGGTAGTTACCGATTATATCACCAAAGTTTAGATCAGTTTTAGCTGGTTGGTTTGACATGCTGAACGGTTCTATTGAAGCCAAATGATACACTGATCATTATCTATCCTTTAAATATATATGAGGCCAAGCGATGAGCATAGAAGTTTTTGCCCGAACCGACCCTGGACCAGTGCGAGAAAATAATGAAGACAGTTTTTTGGTTGAAGCATCTACTGGACTTTTTGCAGTGGCAGACGGGATGGGAGGACATGCTGCTGGAGAAGTTGCCAGTCAGATTGCGGTCGAAACCATAAAAGAAATCATTTTGGAGTCTGACGACCCAGATGAAACACGGGTGGCTCGTCCCATTCTTGATGGCGAAGAGTTGTTGCGGGAGCGTTTACGCTACGCCATGAATCAAGCCAGCATCCGAATAAGAGAAAAAGCCAATCTGGTCCCACGGTACAAGGGTATGGGAACAACCTTAACCGTACTGCTTATCGAAGATGATGTTGCCCATTTTAGTCATGTCGGAGATAGCCGATTATATCTGTTTCGCGATGGTATGTTGCGTCGACTAACACGAGATCACACAGTGGTTCAAAATGAAATCGATGCCGGTCGATTAACCCCTGAATTGGCTCGTCGAGTGCCACACCGAAATATTTTGACGCAATCTGTCGGCATTAACAGTACTGTAGACCCCGACACCAGCACACGGCCGGTTGATCCTGGCGACATGTTTCTGCTCTGCAGCGATGGTTTAACAGACCCACTCAGTGATTCTGAACTTGAAGCCCTATGCAGCCAACATCCGCCCGATGAACTTGCGGAAGTTCTTGTTCAGCAAGCCATCGAGAATGACACAGTTGACAATGTGACCGTTATTGTGGTTCTGGTGAAGGAGATTTAGACTCTTCTCCGATGTTTTGAACGGACTCGATGTCAGCAAAGAGCGGTTCGATGCTCTGGCGAATGACTTTCAGGTAGCCTCTGGTGTATTCGCTTTTTGCCCACCAGTCATCGTTTGAGTCCGTAAAGAATGCGATGTTTTCGTTGATGTCATTTGCAGCGGCAATCTGGATCTGAAATTGAGCTGTTAATGCCGTGGAGTCAAAGTCTGAGTCTGCAAAGCGATTGCCTTTGATTTTTAAAAACTTATTGATCCAAGTGGTCAGCTGCTCATTCTCTGCGCTGGGGTCTTCGATATACTGCCAACTTGCATTTTGAGGGTCTTGCCAGTTTTGATGACCAAATGCACTGCTTTGTTTGCCTATTGTGAGAACCATTCCTGTCATTTTCTCATTTTCAATCGACCATAGATTTCGATCCACGAGTTGATTGCGTGCAAACTTTAGACTTTTAAGTTTGAGGTCATCTAAAAGATAGACTTTCTGTGTGTCGCTGACACGGACATACCAGTCCTTGGTACCATAGGTCTCTCCACCGATGATGAGCTTTTGTTCTCGTCCTCGCCGTGTCACCGTTAGGGTTGCTGTCGGTTCAACCAAGCCAAAGCTTTCTTCTTGTTCTGAAGTGAGTTCTGGAAAACCACGAAGACCCACAAGCGGAGACAATTTGTCTATTAAGTCTTCTGCCTTTTCTCCGGCTTTGAATGTCTTTACGATTGGTTCAGGGCTGTCGGTATTGGTTTGTGGTCGATTGTCTGTATACTCAACCCAGATGTATTCACCGTGTGAATCCTGTTTAATTGATAAAGTGCTGCTTTCTTCATCACTGGTCCATACGATTTGATCAATGTCATCAGCAGCGCCTTGGAAAATGATAACTTCTTCGCCTGTGGCCGGATCAGGGGCTTTTGTCCAGCGAAACCACGCACCCCCGAGAGAGAGCGCTAGAATGGTTGAATAGATGAATACATTCCGCATTAGGCTTCTCCTTTATTTTTTCGCATTTGCAATCTGAAGACTCCAAGCATCCATATTCCGATTGGAATGAGAAAAACAGTGCCATAGAAAATCCAACCTTGGCCTTCTTGACTGTGAACAATCTTGACATCCTTCTCGTCATTGACGGTTCCTGCTGTGGACTCGTCTTTAACCAACCAAGCCAAGCTCTCAGAGAGCGTGATGATGTTGCCTTTGCTGGGATTGGTAAAGAGCAGTTCATTGCTGAGCCATGCGGTATCTGCAGTCACAATGATTCGATACTCTGCGTCTTCAGAATCCTTGGGTGCATTTTCTGCTGTTCCGGAGCCCGCAATAATCAGATCAAACACTTGAGCTTGTTCGTCTGCATTTTGCTGCAAATCGCCATTTGCATCGAGCCAAGTATTGTCGAGTGTTCGCACTGTTGTTGTCAGTTTTGTCTCTGTTTCGCCTGACTTCTCAAGGTGGCCGGCGCCCGCAAAGCCAACATAAAGTTGCTTGTTGTTTCGGGAGAGGGTCGTCACCGATGCGTGCGTTGAAAACTTATTTGTTGCGAGATTTCTCTTATCGAGAGGGGTTTGAGTGAGTGCAATGAACCCGCCTGCAGCTGTCAGATATTGGTCTGTTTTGTACTTCAATCCAAGGGGGGTTAGAAGCGCATCAGCAGGGTCTCCATCTGGTTCCAGCGCTATCATCAAACTGCCACCTTGGTTGCGGTAGCGATGAAGGGTCTCAATTTCTTCAGGGTAAAAATGGGTTTTGGGACCCAAGACCAATACAGCGGCGGCGTCTTCTGGTACGGCAGAGCCGAGGCCGTTGGCCAACGAAAGTTCTTTGAGTGAGAAGTTTGACCCTCTCATAGCGGTTTTAAAGTCTGAAATGGTGCGTTGTTTTGGTCGATCTTCTGAAGAAGTCCAATGAAGTTCGTCGTGTCCTGTGGTGACATAGATGACGGATGCGTCCTTTGCCAGTTTGAGTAGTGACTCTCGGACTTCGCTGTCGAGTTTTTTGAGCACTCTTTTTGCGCTATCAAAGTCTTTTCCAACCTTTAACCGTTCTGTTTGTCTGGCTTCATCTTCACCTCTGGTGAATACGACATAGCCATTTTCTCGAACACGCAGATCTTCTGCAAGTTCTGGTTCCAGTGCATGATCGACATAGATTTTTTCAAAATTAGAGCCATTGAGTTGGTCAAAATAGCTTTTGATTTCTTGGCTGACCTCGGTATTTGAGGGAAAAAATAAGTAAGCCGTGAGCGGCTCAGAGAGCGTCTCGATGATTTGGCTCGTCGATGTGCCAGGCTCTGTGGTTTTGAAGTAGCCGAGGTCCCAGCGAATATTGGTGTCTTCTGCGATGTAGTTGAGTGGAAATAAGCTTGCGAAGGCAATGGCGACAGTCAGCCACAGTTGTGCACGGTGCTTTACTCTGTGAAGTTGAATGTGTTGCGATCCCTGTTGCATGAGGTGTTGAGACGCAATGTATGGCAATGAACCGATGAGTACCAAAAGCATCCATGCTACTTGTGAAACCACTTGGATTTGAAGGAGTTTATCTTCGCTTGTGTTCAATCCATCCAGAATGGCATCTGAAGTCAAGTAGTACAGCACAATTCCAAGGGCAGCGACAATGCCATAGCGAATCGGGTATTTTAAAGCAGCAGCTTTGTCGCTTGACTTGGATGCGTTTCGCCAAGTTTGGAAGAATGAAAAGAATATGCTGCCCAATCCCAAACCGCTGAGTGCAAAATGCGCCGCTGTGCTAGGCTCAACGATTCTCTCGCCAAGCAAGAGCAGCATCAAGCCAAGGGCATAACTAATGATGGTGCTCATGATTGTCTCCTAGACTGGAGTATTCGAATAGACAAAAGCAAGAACAAGCCAATTACAGAGGCATAATAAAAAATACTTTCAGTATTGACTCTTCCGCGCATAAAGGGCTGAAAATGCCGATCAAAAAATGCAAGATATGAAAAGACTTCATTGAGTGGCGCACTTGTGATTTTACCAAGCAGCCAACCCAATAGACCCAGAACCAAGATTCCTGCGCCAAAGATTGCTGCAACCAGTTGAGAACGGCTAATTGCAGATGCAAAAGTACCGATGGCGATCGTGGCACCACCCAACAATAAAAGTCCCATATACCCAGCGCCAATTTGTGCCCAAGCTACTTTTCCATTGAGTTGGATGAGAATGGGCATGTATAGTGTCAGAACTGTGATCAACGATAGAAACGAAAATGCCCCGAGAAACTTCCCAATAATAATGTGGTGATCTTGTATGGGGGCTGTTTGGAGAAGGACAGCCGTTCCTTTGGAGCGTTCTTCTGCCAGCACTTTCATCGAAAGCAAAATCCCTGCAATCATTGTACTTCCCGACGAAAAGTAGAAGAAATCTTCTAGAACTTCCGCAGAATATCGAGGGGTATCAGTGAGTGCAAAAGCATTGAAGAGCAATCCATCTAACAATAAGACAAAGCTCATGATGGCATAGCCCCAACCCGTATTGAGATAGGCGCTGAGCTCACGGCGACCGATGAGAAAAATGGCACTCATTGATTTGCTCCTGTAAGGGTTAAAAAGATGTTTTCAAGATTGGTGGCGGTGCTGCGCGCACTTCTCACGCCAATCTTCTGTTCGACCAAGTGTGCAATCAGTGCCTCTGGCTGAATCCCAATAAGACGAACATGAACTTCAACCAAGTCATCCACTGAGATGTCTTCTAGAAGGGCTCCTTCGAACGAGTCAATATGTGCCTTGATGTTGGCTTCTTTGCCAATGAGTGTGAGTTTCAGTAAATGGCCACTTTGAGCTTGCGTGCTGAGTTCTTCGGGGGTGCCACTCGCAACAAGTTTCCCGTCATTTAGAATCAGAAGCTGATCACAAGTTTCAGAAACCTCAGAGAGGTGATGAGAACTGAGTAGCACAGTGGCCTTAGCAGACAAACTTCGAATGAGTTCACGCATTCCTTTGATTTGTTGTGGATCGAGTCCAGATGTGGGTTCGTCTAAGATGATTAGGCTTGGTTCGTGAATGATGGCCTGTGCAATGCCGACTCGCTTCCGATAGCCTAGGGATAATGCATCGATGACCCAATTGGCCCTATCCGATAACTGACAAAGGTCGAGCAAAGCGGGTATTCGAGCATCGAGTTCGATTTTTGACATGCCTCTGAGCCGTCCCAAAAAGTAAAGGTAATCAGTGACAGTCATCTCTCGATAGAGAGGTGGCTCTTCTGAAAGGTAGCCTATTTTTTTACGAAACAGGTCATCTGTGGTTTGAAGACGGTGGTCGTCGATGTGAACAGACCCATCTGAGGGTTCGAGTAAGCCCGCCAAGATTTTGAGAGTGGTGCTTTTTCCTGCACCATTACGGCCAAGAAAGCCAACAACTGTATTGGCTTTAACGGTAAATGAGAGCTGATCGATGGCAGCGATCTCCCCGTAGTAGCGGCTTAGAGATTCAACGGATATCATCAAAAGGCCTTTCCTAATGTGTGGAGTGGAATTTATAATTTTTGCTGCGCTTTATTAGCCAGATATGACCAACAGGTCAAGTCACCAGTCTATCGTACTGTAGTGACGGCTCAAAGCCATCACTGCATTGATTCCCCGTTGCTTGTCCATTTCCAAAGATTTAGGATTGTATAGGTAAAAATTATCCGTCCATGTGCTTCGGTCAAAGGGGCGAACTCCGGTATAGGTCAATTCAATTAAAAAGGCATGGATTCCATACTTTCCGTACATGTGGTCAATTTCAGAACCTTGAATTCTGAAGATAAAGAACCAATGAGTCAGCTGCTCTACTCGATAGGGATATGCCCCTTCTTGTGCATTTTGCATGACTTGACCCAGACGAACAAAGGTCTCTCGGTCTGGTACTCTCCGATAAAGCGCTGCCCACGGGTAATATAAGTATCCTCCAAAGCTGTGAAGACTGATGGCTGCATCAAAAGACATGGAGGCCAACAGGTTCTCGACGGCTTGCGACTCCGGTTGTGACAGAGGCGCTGGGGAAGTGGTGTAGCGGTGCGGTATGATATGTCGCCAGATGGCTGTTGCCTCCCTGTTAATCTCAAAGTCTCGGTTGAGATCGACCCCGTTCATGTTGCTTCTTCGATAATGTTGGCGACTTTGGATGCGATCTTGTTCTGCTAGCAACCGTTTGTCGATATTGATCCAGGGCACAATCACAATTTCGACATTGGGTGGTGGATGCTCGGCAAGTGTGACCAAACTGTTGAGGCTAACATCCAATCCCATCCACTCCATGGCATGCAACCCTGCAATGACAAGGATGCGGTGCGATGGTTTTTGAATGGGATTTGAAATGCGAAATGCCCAGATGGGGTGATTGTCAACGGTGTCTCCAATGTGAATGGGACGAACTCGACCAGGATATCTTTTGACGGTGTCTGAAATTACTTGATGTGAGGTGTAGAGGCTTTCATATCCTTCAATGTGTTCGTCATAAAATGTGTCTGTGTCTAAATGACGAACATAGTCTAAGTAGTTTTGAACACTGTTAGAGTATGAAATTGAGCTGAAGAGTAGTGACCAAAGGATGTACATATTTTGTCCAGAAGGGGCTTTCAGAATCTGTTAGACTTAGGGCTTATGACTTGGGACATTCAATTTCAAGATGGGACACTTGTGGTGTATGGGGCGACACTTGCTGATTTACCCAGTGCATTCAAATGGGATCACCGCATCGGAGCTCCGCGGGGGCCTGGGTACTTATATCCCAAGGTGGTCTTGGATGCCCTGAAACAGGCGCAGGAATTTACAGACAGTGCTCGTCAGTGGTCGGCATTGACTGATTTGACCCATATTGCCATGCGTACGCCTCGCCCATATCAGCAAGAAGCACTCGATGCTTGGCTTTCTGCGGGGCGATGTGGAACTGTAATTTTACCGACAGGCGCTGGAAAAACTTTTGTTGCTGAACTTGCCATATTAAAGACTCAGCGCCCTGCTTTGGTGGTGACTCCAACGCTTGATCTGGTCGGACAGTGGCATGATCGGCTGAAGGCATCATTTCAAGAACCCATTGGGATTTTAGGTGGCGGTTATCACGAGATTCAAAGGTTGACGGTCACAACCTATGATTCTGCTTATCTTTACATGGGAAAGTATGGTGATCGATTTGGTTTAATCGTATTTGATGAAGTTCATCATCTGCCAGCACAGGGATATTTAAATGCCACCAAAATGGCCATGGCTCCTTTCCGCTTGGGACTGACAGCCACATATATGCGAGGAGATGGGCGTGAAAACTTGCTTGAGGGTGTCCTTGGAGAAGTGGTGTATGAGCGTAATATTACCGAACTCTCTGGTGTCTACCTTTCAGATTATGAGGTGATTAAGATATTAGTGGCTTTGACTGACTCTGAGCGAGAAGAATATGTGGCCTGTCGACAGCGGTATACCGATTTTCTGAAGGCAAAAAATATCCGTATGGGTGGAAATGGATGGCAACGATTTATACGAGCCGCAGCCCAATCGAAGGTGGGGAGAACGGCTTTTCAGTCTTATCTGAGGGCAAAAGCAATCGCCCATTCTGCTGTTGGTAAGTTTGTGACTCTTGAACAGCTTTTGGCTCGAGAAAGAGGGCGACGCATCATTATATTTACCCACGATAACGCCAGTGCGTATCACATTTCGACACACTTCTTAGTGCCATGCATCACACATCACACTGATTTGAAAGAGCGGAGGAAGCTCTTAGATGATTTTGACCGGGGCCATTTGACAACGCTGGTAACCAGTCGCGTTCTTAATGAAGGGGTTGATATACAGCGAGCAGAAGTTGCTGTGGTCATGTCTGGATCTGGTACAGTCCGCGAGCATGTTCAAAGACTAGGGAGAATATTGAGACCCGCTCAGGGAAAGCATGCGATTCTGTATGAGCTGGTTGCACAAGACACAGCAGAAGAAAATACGAGTCGAAGGCGGCGAGAACACGATGCTTACCGGTGACTTGATCCTTGTTTCTACGGAAAAAAAACAGATAAAGCCGCGGTTAATCTCCATTCAATCAAAGCGTTATCTCGACTTTGCGGAGTCCATCCTTCAGATTGTTCGGGAGGGATTTTCCAATGAAACTCCTCGATTGCACATCGAGGCTGAAATAAACAACCTTTGCTCGGGTATTACTGATCACAAGGTGATTCAAGGGATTGCCAAGATCATGCTAGATCGGTGTGTTTTTGATCTTTCTGCTCTCCAGGAAACCGTTCCTGTGTCACCTTATGAATTGCGTCTGGAGGCTTTCCAGTTGGCACAAGAAATGGGACCAATAGCCTACCAAGACCATTCTGAGTGGCGCTCTGCACAGGATGTGTTTTCCATCCTTGCCAAAAAGTATGATTGTGATGTACAACAATTGCGGCGCTTTTTGTATGCCGATCGAAAAGACATGCAGTGGATAAGTTCTATTCGTGATTTTTCAGACCCAAAATCCTTGCTGGCTCGGTATAACATCGGATTGTGTCAGGCCATTTTATTGCGTTCGACTCAAGTGATGCTAAGGCTTCAGTCGCCCGATCCGAAAATGTTGCGCCATCTCTTCCAAAGCATCAAGTTTCATCGGCTGATGTTTTCTGTTGAGAACCGTGGAGATGACACATTGATTACCATAGACGGTCCTCAATCTCTCTTTTCTCACTCGTCAAGATATGGAATGCAGCTTGCCAATTTTTTGCCAGTTGTTCCACTCTTTAACTGCAGCTGGACACTCCATGTGGCCTTATTGTGGGGAAAAAAGCGAAAGTTCAAGAAACAGATGATGCTCTCCAATCAGCATGACCTTATTTCGCACTATCAACGAAAGGGAACCTGGCGTTCAAATGCAGAACTATGGTTTGAAGAACGGTTTTTAGCATTGGATACTGGGTGGACTCTTGAAGGGGCAACACCACTGCATCTGAATGATCAGAATGTGCTGGTTCCAGATTTTACCTTTCTGAAAAATGGGCAACTCGTCCATATGGAAATTGTCGGGTTTTGGCGAAAGGATTATTTAGAGAAACGACTAAAGCAATGTCCACCAAATGTTCTTTTGGCTGTTTCTAGAAAGTTGATCTCTGGCAAAAAAAAGTTATCCACAAAACAGCAAGAAAATCTCATTTTGTTTGCGGAAATAATTTCCGCAAAAGAGGTTCTGAAAAAACTAGAATCTTTTATAAAACCTTAAAATTTAACGAAATATTATGATTATATTCCTCACTCAATTTGCATGTCAAACCGAAGCTCCACCTCCACCACCCATTGAAATGGAAGCCCCAGTTATAGAAGAAGAGGTTGAACCCAAAGAGGAAGAAGCCCCTCAAAATACACTTCCTGTGATTGATGTTGCAGAATTTACCAATGAAAACCCAACAGCCCAAGACAAGATTCAAGTCCGAGTAGAGGCCAGTGATCCAGACAATGAACGCGTCAGATTGGATTATGAATGGGTTGTGAATGGTAAAAAGCTCCCCAGCGAACATCGCAATGTTCTTGGAGAAAACAGGGTCAAAAAAGGAGACAATGTTATTGTGACCATTATTGCCTCTGATGGGAAAGGCGAAACCAAAAAGCAGTTGCCTTTGACCATCGCCAATGCCTCTCCCTTTTGGCTTGAAGACCCTCGGTTAACCAGTGGACTAAACGGTTTTCAAGTGAAGGCCGTCGATCCAGACGAAGAACCCATTTCCTATCGTCTTAGTGGTGCTCCAAGTGGGATGACCATTGACCCAGTAGAAGGTATTTTAAGCTATGAGGGGTCTACATCAGAGCCTGGTGGAAAATATGACATCAGCGTCTTTGCTGAAGATCCAGACAAACTATTTGTAAAATGGACATTTTCCATTCAAGTGTCTCCAGGTTCTGATGCTGGACAGTGATCACACTGCTTTATATTTCCGAAGTTGACTTTTTTTGTATTGGCTAAAGTGCATCTGCCATTTCTTCACTTCAATCAAAAACTCTTACAATCAATATTGGATTTCATCTAATACTAGTCATTTTTGCTGCGAGAATTTTGCTTGGTTTGAAAACCAGACACAAAGTCTGACAACTCTCTGACGCTCTGTTCAATTGGCACAGTTCCGTCTAGTTGGACATGCGCTTTTGATTTTGAGGGTTCAATGTGCAAGTTGTGCATTGGTCTAACAGTGTTTAAGTACTGTGCTAATACACTTTCAATGCTTCTTTGTCTTTCCAAAACATCTCGATTGAGTCTTCGGCACAAACGAATATCAGAAGGTGCGTCTACAAATACGCAGATGTCTGCGTATTGAATCAGTTCGGGTATGGCCAGCACGAGTATCCCTTCAATGATGATGATGGGCTTTGGATAGACAATTTCGGTTTCGGGAAGTCTCGAGTGGCTTGGAAAATCGTATTTGGGAAGGTTGGCAGGCAATCCAGCCCGTAGAAGAGCCATATGCTCGGCAAGAAGGTTATTGTCTAGCGCATCGGGCTCATCAAAGTTGTACCCCAACGGATGCGGAATGTCTTTATAGTATCGATCATGATGAATTAAAAGTGCATCAATTCGAGCCGCGTACTCTGTTGCGATGGAGGTTTTGCCGCTGGCGGTCCCGCCACCCATTAATACAAGCATACTGTGACATCCCAATGATGTGAATTTTGCTAACTTAACCTCATCATAGGCTCAGGTCGAGTGAACGCGCTAATCACGCAGTCGCTCAAGCAAAAGGTGCAATGATTCACTGTTGGAATAATTCATAATAATGGTTCCACCGACCTCTTTGGGCTCTATTCGTAGGGTAATCCCCAGTTCATTCAGTCGCCGCATTGTGCTCTCAAAAATGGTGTTGCTGTGATGAGACCGGATAAGTTCTGACAGCCCGTGCACGCTTAGTTGCTGGTCTTTAATAAGTGCGCAGTAGTATGCAAGTGCATTGTGATCATCCTTCAAAGTCAGCAAAGTTCTGCAATGGCTACTGCTGATGGTACCAGACTCAAGCTCTTGTAAGACCTGTTGGGGAAGGCTGAGGAGCCGCTGAATGTTTGATACTTGGCTCCGACTACACCCACAATATTTAGAGATATCTGCTTGATTCATGTTCCAATAAGTACTTAAAAACTTAATGGCCCTACCTTCTTCCAGTGGTGACAGAACATTGAGACGAATGAGTTTTGCGATACTGTTCTTCAAGTTTTCTTTGTTGTGCGACTCATCAGAAGGCTGCCAGTCCACATCAAAGCTAAGCACATTTAGCTTTTGGTTTGGATGGCCATTTTGGCTAATCGCAATTGCGATGTACCGACCGAATTGGACCTGATGATCTTGACCTGAACGGCACCGTGTAATGATGGGAAGGCTTGTATTTTGCAGAGCTTGACGGACATTCCGTAGCAGTTCTTGATTAAGGCTGGCGAGGTATGGTGGCCGTTGAATGGCTTCGAAGAGTGGGATTTCTGAATCAAAATCCATTAGATTACCAAGCGTGACTCTTTTGGGTGCAATAGGGTCAAACTCATTTGGTGACAACAGGTCTGTAAATGGGTTTAAGTCCAATACTTGATTGAGGGGGGTTCCGACCTTGCTCATTTGATTTTGTCCTTAAACTTGAGAATTGGGTTGGCATTCTGAGGTGTGTCCCCTGTGGGATTGAACTGTAGAGTGCCATTTGGGTTGATGTGTCCACCCCGATTGGGTGCAGGTGCGGTCATATTTGGCAGCTTGTGGTGACGGACCAGGAGCTCTCTTGCACATTGCATATAAGCCTGACTACCAAGGCTTTCTTCTGAATAATTTAGAATGCTTTTGTGATGACTTTGAGATTCACTGAAACAGATGTCACGAGGGATTTGGGTACCGAATAGACAGTTGCTTGGGACGGTGTCTTCTGCCTGCGAAACGATTTCTCGACAATACTGTGCATTTTCATCAACCATGGTCAATAAGATGCCTTCAAAGCGAAGTTCAAGATTTTGCTTGTGAGCTGTCGAAAAGAAGTTCAGAAATCGGTTGATGGCTACAAAAGCCCAAAATTCAGCTTGAACCGGCATGATGCATTCTGTGGCCGTCAATAGCGCAGCATAGGTCAAGAAATTCAATGCAGGCGGTGTGTCTATGATAATGTAATCATAGTCTGAATACTCGTACAAAATATGAAGGTATTCAGGGTGCCGTTTAAGTACTTGCGTTTCGGTTCCGAACGAAGCGCTTACAGGGCAAATGTCGAAGGAATAGGGGGAGGCAGGATATACAGCCTGAGTGATTTGATGTATATCCTGCCTGTTTTGGAATACCGAGCCAATTCCGCGATGTATAGATGTCTTTCTAAATCCAAGTCCAAAGGTGGCATAGGCTTGTGGGTCTAGGTCGACAATGAGGACATTTTGGTGGAGAGCGTGAAGGGAAGCGCCAAGGTTGATGGCGGTTGTCGTTTTACCGACCCCGCCCTTTTGATTGGCTATCGCGAGGATGCGAGTCATGGGGAGTGTGTGTGGGGAGTGTTTATGAAGACTAGTTGTGTGCTCAAACATCTAGTGATCATAGATTAGCGCGTCACCCTTTTAAGTGCAATAAAAATATGAAACTGTCTTCTTTTGAGGATCTTAATTTGAGACACTTACCTGTCACTTTTGGATCAATGATGCCCACTACGACTTCGTTTTGCTTTTGGTATTGGCATAAATTTAAGTAAATTAAACAAAGCACCTTAAGTGAATTAAATGAGTTCAAAAGGATCAATTTAAGATCTTAAGTGGTGTTTTTTAGTCAACTCTGTAATCAATGTTGTGGGGCATTTGGTGATTTTAGATGGTGCTGAAGTGGGCAACAGATGGACTTGGCACAATTGCTTGTAGTGGCTGCATGTTCGATGGCTCTGTGCATGGCGTCAAACCACCTGGTTTGAGTGGGATAAACATTTGTTTCGTTGAATACGCCGTCTGAATCGACTGAATGAAGCCAATGGGCTTCTTCTGATTTAAGACCAACAATGAATAATCGGCGGTTTTGCTTGTGTAAATTTTTAGCCGCAATGATTAATGTGTTGGCAATTGTATAGTCCATGTGTTGAGTGCGTCTAAATCTAACAATGATATTTTCTGATTTAGTATGTAATACTGTATTATTTAGTGATTCCATAAGAGAATTTTCAGAAGCAAAATAAAGGGTTCCTTCAATTTGAACAATGTTTATATTTTGGCAAATGGAATCTGTTTCATGTTGTGGTTTGGACACTGTGGCTTCCACATATCCATATGGATCTAGCCGAATGGGGGTGCTGCTTAGTTTGCGAGTCCTTTGAAGAAACCCAACAATACTGATCACGACACCAGCATAAATGGCTTTGTCAAGGGGGAGTAGCCATGTTCCTATCATCGTGGCAATAAGTGCCCATCTGTCTGATCGGGTACTTCTCAAAATATTTTTTATCACACTGATGCGAACTAAACGGTAGGCTATCAACAAAAGTAGCCCACCCAAAGCAGGAAGTGGGACATGATTCACCGCATCTCCGAAGATAAGAATGATTAATATCATCCATACCCCTGACATGAATGCAGACATTCTAGAAGCAGCCTGACTAGACTCATTCAGTGCTGACCGTGCAAGGCTTCCGCTGGTTGGATATCCACTTAGAAATCCTGCAGAAATATTCGCCAATGCTTGTCCTAAAACCTCTTTGCGTAGGTCAATCGCTTCCCCGATTCTGCTGGCAATCGAACGAGATACAGATGTGGACTCAACCAAAGACAACATGGCGATTGCAAATGCGAGTGGAGCCAGATCAACCATCAGTTCAATCTTTGGAAAGCTTAGTTGTGGTAGTCCATTAGGTATTGGGCTTAGATCTTGCACACATCTGATTCCCAAGTCCTTTCCAACTGCATAAACAGCCGCTGTAACCACCACCAAAGCCAGCATGTCAGCAGGGAGTCTTTTGTTCCAGTAACGGAGTACCAGTGTGACAGCAATGGTTGAGATTCCAACCCCTATTGAAGGACCATGGGCGTCGCTGAGATGATTGACCCAAGAGTATACTTGCTGCAAGATGGTATCACCTACCGCAGTTGTGCGACTAATGTTTGGTAGCTGTGAAATGCCAATGAGCACCGCTGCACCAGTAATGTATCCAACTACAACGGGCTGAGATACAAAGCTGATTAGATTTTCAAGGCGACACAAATACAGAATGAGTTGCATTACACCAGCCATTAGAGCCAAGGTGAATGCCACAACCGTTGCTGACTCGCTTGGCAATGCCATTACCCCGGTGAAGACCAATAAGCTGATGGCATTGGTTGGGCCTGTCACTGTGAGTCTGGAACTGCGAAGTAATGCAGCCACCATTGTTGGGATTGTGGCTGCATAAAGACCTACTACCGGTGGAATTCCAGCAATAATGGCATAAGCAATGCATTGCGGAGCTGCAAGGCAAACAACGGTCAACGATGCCGGAAGATCTTTACTGAACCAATCAGAGGCTGAGTATGGAGTCTTCACTCCGATGCTCATGCTTGTGAGAGTCGCTGGGAGAAGGTGAGAAGAAGTCCGACCCCAAAGCCTGTCCCTCTTTTTGCAATGCCCCAAGAAGGCCCTGCGATGTCAATGTGAATCCATGGCGGTGCAGGATTGGGTAGATGGCTTTCAATGAAGTGTGCTGCACAGGACGCTTGGGCATTGGCACGGTCTTTTACTGAGTTCGTCATATCAGCCACTGCGCTGTTCAGTTCTCGTCGATGAAACTCAGGTAGGTAAGGCAAGGGGAATACGGGTTCTCCAATCGCCTTTCCACTTTCGATACACAAATGCTCTAGTCGCTCATTGTTGGTGTAGATGGCACCCAGTTGTTTGCCAATGGCCACCTGTGCTGCTCCTGTTAGGGTTGCCATGTCTATAAAGACATCGATACTTTCTTGTTCAGCAACCCAAGACAATCCATCGGATAATACCAATCGCCCTTCTGCGTCTGTATTGTTGATTTCAACACTTTTACCAGAATGCATTGAGATGATGTCATCTGGTCTGCTGGAATTTTGGTCAACGGCGTTTTCTGCCAAACATAAAACAGCTGAAATGGCGTAAGGAACATTGAGTTGGATTGCCGCTTTAAAGGCTGCTAAAACAGCAGCGGCACCTCCCATGTCACCTTTCATGCTCGGCATACCTGTTTTGCTTTTGATGCTTAAGCCACCACTGTCATACACAATACCCTTTCCAACCCAGGCCACTCGGTGGCTTGGGTTGGGCGGGTTCCAGTTTAGATACACCAGCGCAGGGCCTTCAGCTGCGCCTTTACCAACGGCCCATATTCCACCAAGGTGGTGCTCCACAAGGGTTTCTCCCCGAATAACCTGCATTGGGATATTGAATTCGGTGGCAATATGCCGTGCCTCTTGAATGAAACGGGTGACATTGAGTTTGTTTGGCGGCATGTCAACCAAGCGGGCGGCGTTCCGGACTGCCTCTATTTTACTGTACAATGCAAGTGTATCGAAATGAGCCTCTGTTGTTGGCTCAAGTGATATGGCAATGTTGGCACCAGTTGCTGTTCTTGACAAGCCTGAATAACTTGGACATCCGCGGGCAATCGCAAGAATGGCTGCTTCGATGGCTTCAGGATTCAGCATGATTCGGATGCACATGTCGTTGTGCCGTAAGTTTTTCAAAACTGCAGGAATGGTCCAGCAACGGTGTGGCGTATTGTGTCGAGAGGATTGGCTTGGAAGGCAGTGAATGTAAAATTGCTTGGTGCCAACATAAGTACTTTGAATTCCGCCTTGGCCTTTTAGGAGCCGATTGACCATGGCAGAGTAGGTATCATTTGGGATGCCAAGCTCATTTGCCAAGCCGTCCTTTTTGAGGGTTTGCTGCTCGCAAATGAGCAATGTACAGGAGCTTTCTATGGGTTGTTCACAGAAGTAGATGTGTGCTGTTGACATTGGAACTCGAAAAAAAAATTCAAATGGATTATGATTAAACTAATTGGGTTTCACCAAAAGGGGTATTATGTCGACACAAAAGGTCATGCTGGTGATTGGTGCCGTTTCACTATTGGGAGGCTTATCTTTTGGTTGGCTGGCCAAAGGGATGCTGTCAGAGCCTGAGATTATCGAAAAAGAGATCACCCGAATTGAAAAAGAAGAACTGTCAGACGAGGACTTGTTGGCCTTGTGCGAAACACTGACTGAAGAGCAGAAAAAAGATGTATTAGGAGTGGCGCAAGAAGTTCAGATTTTGCAGGAGGTGCTTGCCGAGAAAGAAGCAGAGCTCGGGCGTCTCAAACAAGAAGCAGAAAGCAACGAAGAGAAGCGGGCGGCAGCAGCGCAACGGTGGAAAGAGATGGAATCCGAGATTGAGGCTTTGAAAACCCAACTCGAAGAAGCCATTCAAGAGAGAGATGAACTCAAAGAGGAATTGCAAGAGACCCTCGTGGCACTCAATGAGCAAATCACAGAGACCAATCGCTTTAAGACAAAGGCCAAGCGATACAAAAAAGAGTCGATTAAAAACCTTTGGTCGAGCTTTACAAATGAAGCAAAACTTGCAGGTTGTAACCGTGGCAGTCAGCGCCGTCACAGCAAGTGCTATGAAGCCTTTGATCTGGGTTTGAATGCGGCGTTCCAAGAGCGATTTAAAACGTGCGTGAACACACATCAGGCCACTCCAGAGATTAGAAAGGCAGAAAGGGGCGAAACCTTGCCCTCATTTTCGGAATGGTTGCCTCAAGACAATAAGTACACAAAAAATTGGTACATCATCTTTTGTGATCCGACTTTGCCTGAAGCAAATCCCAACGAATTTGAGTAAAAGTTTGATTGGATGAAGCTGCTCAGGCGCAAGAGATACATAGAAGAACTTCCACTTCTCGTTGGAATTGCCATTGGATGCTACTGGTTGTGGCGCCTTGGCTCTGCTTGGGTATTAGATGGCCAATTCGATGGATATGATTGGCCTGGGTATACCCAGAATGCTTGGATGGTGGGTCAAGGTCATGTGGGTGCCACTCAAGGATTACGAGGTTTGCTTCATCCATATTTAATGGGTCATCTTGGCGAATGGCTTGGTAACTACGCCAATGCGGGAGTGGTCATTGCTTCGGCGTCGATGACTTTTTTTATTGCTTCCATTGGGCTTTGCGTTCGGACCTTCGGAGGACCATGGTTGGGTGGCGCAACTGCAATTGTAGTCGGTGGACTTTCTGGGGTTGCTCAAGCCTCAAGGTGGTCGAATAGCTATGCGCTTCTTGGAGGATGTTCGGCGCTTGGTATTGCCTTGGCCTGTGTCAATATGCGACAGGCCCGTTGGTCCATTTCTGCTTGCTCTGGTATTGCAGTGGGTTTGGCTTATGCCACAGATTTGAGAGGTGTTCTTTTCTTGCCACTGGCCTTATGTGCACCATTGATTGCCAAAGGTCCATGGATGCGACGGTTGGGTTGTGTTTTGCTGGTTTGGGGGTGTTTTCAGATTGGACCAAACTTTAGAAGTTGGATTGGAGCACCGCCTGCTGTATCTTCTCAAGAGCGGATTTTAATTCAACAACCGGTTGTAAAAAGGTGGTTGCAACAGGCTCAAGACCCTGATCTTGACAAGGCCTGTAGAAGAGCCAACCCAAACACTTTCTGGACAGCAGAATTTTTGAAGACGGATTGCGCCCAAGAACTGGTCAGACACAATATTAGTCACCGATTATTGACCTATTTTCCGTTCGGGTTGGCTTCCACTTGGTATTTGGCATGTTTTGTTTTTTTTCCAGGACGAGATGGATGGCGTGGCTTTTTTAGAGGTGCATTGTTTGCAATTGGGGCAGTCGGACCAGTGCTCGTAATGTCAGCACTTACCCCTTTTGCCAATCGATACATCATTCAAATGCTTTTGCCGATTGCGTGTGCGGTGCCTATCGCATGCGCCCAAATTTCTCGTGCACTTGTTCCGAGACGCTTGACTGGATGGGCCTATTTTGCAATTGCTTTCGTCTTGTTGAAGTTTGGATGGGAGAAAGATGCGTCAGATCGATATAGACCTATTGCACAGAATCCATATGATCATTTCAATCGGATAGTGAAAGCGGTTGAAAGTCGAATTGGTGCCGATGATTTGTACATGGATTGCTCAAATCATTTTGTAAATATTGCCATGTTGCCAAAGCAAACCCATAAGGGCATGCCCATTCTGAATGCAGACAATGAGGGGA
>JAYYJC010000352.1:0-2193 GCA_036146655.1 Myxococcota bacterium
TGAAACTGAACATGTTCCAGTCACAAAGTACTTTCCACCAAAACCTGCACATACGCTTGTATCTCCAGACCAAAAATCTGACATTGCTAGATCACTCATTGAGTCCGTTCTTCAAAACCAAACTGTTCCTGAAGATGTCGAGTTGCCTCACATCATCCCAGATGAAAGATTGGAATCGGCTTCTTCAAGCAAACAGCCAAAATCTTCTCGAAAAACAGCTTTAAAATCAGAAGGCATGGCCCGTTGGAATAATTTTAAACGGCCTAAAAGCGCATTGCAAATGGCCCTTGAAATTGCTGCCGAAGAGTTTCAACAAGCCAAACAAGAGTCCAATGAACACTCCGAACTCATGGTTAAACCAATCGAAAATTCACTTGCTATAGAGACTGATACAGCGAACTCTGTTGACAATTCAAATAATCAGACTTCCGCATGTAAAGGCAGTGAAGCATTGAGTGATGTCAATGTGTTGTTGACGGAGCATATTTCTTCGCTTCTTCACCCTGTTTTTCCCAATCTGGCTCATTTTTCTGTTGTACGCGCCATCTATGCAGATGATAGACCGCTATTGGAAAGTTTATGGAAATCTCATCGCAATAAGTTTATATTGGAAGGCCGATTGGAGTACGCCATATCGACCCTAAGTGTCATCCATGCATTGCGAACTGCGCCACACAATGATTTGGTTGCGGCTCATATGGAGACTGACGCATCTGATTATTTAGTTTGGATTCGTCCATCTAATGGCGATGTATTGGCAGCATTCCAAGATGCACGGCGGTATTTCGCCGACTAGATTAGGCATGGTATTTATGCCACTGACTTAGGCAAATAGCCGTCCACAGTCTGCGTCTATGATCTGCCACTCCGTTTTTATGTTCTTGGATGACCCTCTGCATTCGTTCGGGTCTGACCCATTTGGAACAAGCGTCAGGAAGGTCTGTTAGCCAATGCTTGCCTTCTTTGTTGAGATAGTCGGCGATTGGTGAGCCAAATCCTTTTTTTGGCCGTTTGCGAGTGTCTTTGGGAAGTTTCGGCGCAAGTTTTCGAAGAATTGCTTTTCGTTTGCCTTTGTGCCAGTGTGCTTCTAAGGGCAATTGTGCAGCCATTTCGACCATGTGATGATCCATAAATGGTGAGCGTACTTCGACGCCATGTGCCATGCTCGCTCGATCAACCTTGGTTAGCACACCCTCAGCAAGGTACAGTCTCTGGTCTAGGTACATGGCTCGACCAGTGCGATCAGAGCCTGCTTGTCTTGCCCATTGATGAACGATGTCCCAAGTATCGTGTAAACCATGTCGTATTTCGTTTGGCATCCATGCCCCCATCCAAAGTTGGTGCCGTTTGGCCCAATCATCTGTATCGACCGAAGACCATCTGCTCATCATGTATTGTGCGCTCACACCTTCAGTGTTGACTGGCAGTCGAGATGACAGTTTCCCAATGACAGACTGAAAAGGTTTGAGGAAGGGGTGGGCTAAGTGGGCGAGATAGGTTGGGTAGCCCATAAAAGTCTCATCTGCTCCATCACCACTTAAGACACACTTAATGCCACTTTCTCGCACCCGTTTCATCAACACCCAAGTTGGAAGTAAGCTTGAGTCCGCAAGTGGCTCGTCCATGTGCCGAAAGATTTCAACCCAGTATGAGTCGTACTCGTCGGGATGAAGTTCTTGTACATCAAGTGGCAGATTTAATGCGTTGGCGGTCTTTTGGGCTTCAGACACTTCGTTAAATCCTTTCTGAGGCATTGACAGACTGAAACTCCGTATTGATGGATGAATTTCTGAGGCAATGGCTGTCACGGTAGCTGAGTCTATCCCTCCGGAAAGCAATGTTCCGACTTCAACATCTGCTTCGAGGCGAAGCTGCGTGGCCAGCCTAAGTGCCAAAGTCAAAGATTTTTGCCAATGGACCATGCTGGAGCCTTTGGGATGCGTAAACTGAGGGGGAGACCACCATGTTTCGATGCGACTGACTGTACCTTTGCGGATCAACATCTGGCCCGGCTGGAGTTTGTGAATGGCATTCCACATGCTTAGGGGTGCTGGAACATATTCGAACAACAGTAACTGTCCTACAGCAGTTTCATTAATGTCCTTGGGGATGCTGGGTTGAGAAACAAGGGACCGTACTTCAGAGGCCCAAAATAGAACGCCCTTTGGGTCTTCGGCCCAATACAAAGGTTTG
>JAYYJC010000353.1:0-10387 GCA_036146655.1 Myxococcota bacterium
CATTGTTTCTTGGTTTAGTTTCATAGATGCAATGGGTTCTAGTCTGACGCTCTCTGGGTTTATCTTGCTTGGGGATGGCGCCATTTTACTTATTGTTTTGCGATTTCTTCGTTTGCCTTTGCTTCAAGATTTGTTGTCCACTCGAAAAATCGCTAATGAACTCGCAGAAGAGATTGAAGACGATGAACTGGCTGCGTCATACAAACCGCTCGATTCTTAGAAAAACTTGATAACTTACTTGGACATCTGAGAATCAGACTTCAAGTAAAATGTATGAATTTACAAATTGCACAAGTGAACGGACTGGGCATTAAAAGAATGGTGTGGCTAGGGTCCAATTGAACGCCTTTATTATATGAGAGGTGCAGGACCAAACCGACGACGGACAAAAATCCAAGCCATCAAGACAAGTGACCAAACGGCAAGGGGTCGCCCTTGTATCTGTTGAGTGGTACATCCACACCCCTGCTTTGTAGCATCATCTTCTGAATCTTCGCGGATGCTGACACCCGTTGAAGGGCCATCACCATTGAGATCGGAAGAGGGTTCTCCAGAGGGCTCTCCAGAGGGTTCTGAGGACTCATCACTTGGCTCACCTGAAGGTTCTGAGCTTGGTTCTGAACTGGGCTCTCCAGAGGGCTCGCCACTGGGTTCAGAACTCGGCTCGCTACTGGGCTCTCCACTGGGTTCAGAACTGGGTTCTCCAGAGGGTTCGCCACTGGGTTCTGAACTCGGCTCGCTACTGGGCTCGCCACTGGGTTCTGAGGACGGTTCGGATGTGACGCAATCCTCATTAAGGAGCCCATCACAGTCTTCATCTCCGGGGCCACACCCATCTACCAAAATACCGGGATGAATGGTGTCATACTGATCTTGGCAATCGCCACCTCCCCAGCTGTCCGAATCATAGCCATCGCCATCCGCATCAAAATCAGAAGCCCCATTACAATCACTGTCTAAGCCGTCGTACCAGATTTCAGTCACGCCAGGATTAACATTGGACGCAGAGTCATCACAGTCTGTCCCACCATGTTGATCAGAATCGTAACCATCACCATCGCAATCAAATTCGTTGCCACCAGCACAATTTGAGTCAATCCCATCATAGCAAGGGTCTGGTGCACCGGGGTGGATGCTTGGATCGGTGTCATCACAGTCGGACCCACTATAATAGCCATCACCATCGTCATCCACATCATCAATGCCATCACAATCTTGATCAATACCATCATAGGGGATTTCAAATCGGGCAGGATTTACACTTGGGTTGGTGTCATCACAGTCCGTTGCAATGAGGTGACCATCGCCATCTTGGTCATAGTCTGAACCACCGCTGCAATCTTGATCAATGCCGTCATACCAAATCTCTGTTGCAGCTGGTGAAATGCTGGCCTCGAGGTCGTTGCAATCAGTTCCACCATAACTAATGGAAATAAATCCATCACCGTCGGCATCAAAATCTTCAGCCCCATCACAGTCATTGTCAATGCCATCATAGTAATAATCGAGTGCGCCAGGATGAGTTGTTGGTTCTTCATCGTCGCAATCGGTCCCACCCCATGCATCAGAGTCATACCCGTCGTAATCCGCATCGTAATCGCTTAAACCATCACAGTTTTGATCAACCCCATCGTACCAAATCTCAGATGCATTTGGCGATATGCTGGGATCTGTATCATCACAGTCAGTTCCGCCATCTTCCACACCATCTACCCCATCACCATCATCATCGAACTCCGGTGCACCATCACAATTTTGGTCGATTCCATCACGAGGAATCTCAACGCCGTTGGGATTGATGTTGGCATCCGTATCATCACAGTCTAAACCGCCATAAAAGTCCCAATCAAAACCATCACCGTCAGCATCATAGTCTGAAGCGCCATCACAATCACTGTCAATACCGTCATACCACAAGTCATTGGCAGCACCGAGATAAGCCGTCGGGTCATCGTCTACACAATCCGTCCCACCAAAAGCAAATGAATCGTAACCATCGCCATCGGCATCAAAGTCTGAGTCCCCTAGACAGTCTTGGTCAAAGCCATCATACCATTGCTCGACCGCATTGGGATGCCGAGAGGCATCTTGTTCGTCACAATCCTCCTCAATGGGGAATCCATCGACACCACCAAATCCAGGTCCATTGTAGCCATCGCCATCCGCATCATTGTCATCTGGAGGATAGCAATTTTCATCCACGCCATTGTAATTGATCTCGTATGCAAAGGGATGTATTGTTGGGTTTAAATCATCACAGTCCGGAAATGGACTTAATGCGAGTGGATCCTCGTAACCGTCGAAGTCCGCATCATAGTCGCTTAGTCCATCGCAATTTTGGTCGATGCCGTCATACCAATTTTCTAGGGCATTGGGATGAATGTAGGGATTGGTGTCATCACAGTCAGGACCGGCAACAAAATCAGAGTCAAACCCATCAAGGTCTGCATCATAATCACTCAATCCATCACAGTTTTGATCAATTCCATCATACCAAATCTCTGATGCGTTCGGACCAATATCCGTATTTGTGTCATCACAATCTCCATCGGCCTCTGTCAATCCATCGCCATCAGAATCATCGAGCCCCAATACAGAAAATCCGATGTCATCAACACCCCACACATCATTCGGTGCGTCCGCTTCCAAAATAACTTCATCCACGCCATAATCGAAAATTAAGCCCACAAAAGTGCCACCAAATAAACCATCATTGTTTAGATCAATGGAGAGTTCATACAGTAAGCTGCCGTCAGCATAACCGTAGAAGGTCAATGAAGTGGTGACATCTATCCCCCAAAAGGACATCGCTGGCTGCAATTCTGTGTAAAGAAAGTGGATGGTACTCGAGTTTGCGTGACCAGCTTGCATTCCCAGTGGACCGGAGCCATCGATGTCCACTTCGGCAGTTAAGTCGCCTGACAAATTGAGGCCCAAAGTCTCGTATTCATTGGTCAACATGATTCCAGTAGATGGGTCCTCAAAATCGATGTATTGTGGCGAAATGTTGACCTGCTGTTCCCAGTCCAGCGGCGAATTAATTTGTGTAATGGCACCGCCATCAATCGCCCCATCACAATCATCATCCACTCCGTTGCCAATGATTTCCATTGCACCTGGGTGTATCGATGGATCTGAATCGTTGCAGTCCCCATCAGCCTCTGTGTAACCGTCTAAATCTGAGTCTGTGTCCCTTGCCCATAAGACTTGTACATCATCAATACCCCACCCATCTGAGACATCACGCTCTATGTAAACGGTGTCCACAGGACTGGCAAAACGCATCCCAAGTAGCCGACCACCTGGATAATTGTCACCCTCAAGCGTGATGGGCATGTCTTCAATGAGTATCTGACCATCGTTTGACAATGTCAGCAAAAACTCACCCTCTGGATCAAGGAAATAGATCCCAAGGGCCTCAATGTCTTCGTTGAAAGTCATGGTCAAGTTGCTGTCAGAACCACTCGCCACCACCTTACCAGAGGTTGTGCCCCTTGGGTAGGCACCGTACACTTCATTGGCTGATTGAAAACCATCACTGCCTGCAAGCACCAACCCACTGCTGGCATAGTATGAACTTATATCTACACCGATAAGAGGTACTTCAAAGTCAAAAATATCGGTTCCGTAAACCCCTATTTGCTGCAAATCGTAGTAAAAATTGGTTTTTGTGAACCGGATTTTGACCACATCATCAACCCATGTATCACAATCGTCGTCAATGCCGTTGGTTAGGTCCTCAACATTGCTGGGAAACTGGAGGGGGTTTTGATCATTGCAGTCTAAACCTCCTGCCACGGAGTCGACCAATCCATCCCCATCTTGGTCTGGAAAATCAGGACGAAGAGACCACCGATGAACCATACCACCAGCCGTGGCGCTCGGGGTATCGGCATATGGCTCACTCATGAAGACATCTGGATATGTGTCTCCATCTGCATCAATGGCCATCGCAAATGAAGAGCCGAGTTTTCCAGCTGTATTGGCACCATGGATTTGAAAGTCAGCATCGTCGATTACGGTCTCACTTCCATCAAACTGTGTATAAATCCCAAGTGTGCCTCCACCAGCAGACACCACACCTGCATTTGGTGCAGCAATGAACAAATCACCGTCACCATCGTCATCAATGTCCGCTACACCTAACTGCGCCCCCAAACCCATCGCTGAAACCTGACCGCGAATGGTGGTTGTAGCCGATGCGGCACTTTGCGGTCCGCTCCACTGCTGAATGTCAGAGAATACATAGACAGCTCCTGCATTTGGTACAGAACTGGCCTCCATTGGAGCCCCAACGATCAAATCCAAAAGAAAATCACCATCAACATCTCCAAGCACCAGTTCTTGACCAAAAAAGCCAGCCGAACCAAGCCCCTGAATCTGTGTTTGAGAAGTTTGCTCGATGTCTTGTATTCCAGAGTATGTTCCACCTGGAAGGATGCTGACGGTTCCGACATCACTTTGGACACCATCAGCATTGGGTGAGCCGATGACAATCTCTGCCAAGCCGTCACCATCAAGGTCATTTGCCGCAATACTCGAACCTGCCCAGCCAATGTAATCGCTGCCATAGAAAACTGCTGTGGCATTGTCTAAATTTTCTGACCCGCTGTTGAGCAGGCCCGAATGTCCCGACCATAGCCAGACAGCACCTGCCTCGATGTCATAACTGTCCGCTTCGGATCCCCCAATTAAGAGATCTGCATAGCCATCACCATTAATATCACCACTAGCCAAGGCTTCGCCTGCTTGAGCTGCGCCCAAGAGACTAGGGCCAACGAGGTGAAGCCCAGCATCCGCTTCGCTCATGGAATTTGAAGTGAGAAGTCCTGAATAGGCAAAAACAGCACCAATACCGTTGCCTGAATCGGGCGCACCAACAATGACATCATCTAATCCGTCACCATCTAGGTCTTCCAACAAAATGGCTTCTGAAAAACCACTTCCTGAGGGACCTATAATGTCAACTTGATTGTCAGTCTCCCAAAGCAAAAAGCTTGCGCTTCCACCATAAAAAACCCCTATCCGATCTTCAGCCCGACTCCCTACCAAAAGTTCAAACTGCTGATCGCCATTCAGATCACCACTGGCCAAGCGGCGGCCCCAATAGGCAAAATTATGTTCGCCGTAAAAGTGACTTGGTAAATCTGAGCTGGTTCGCTCAGGAGAACTGACACGGTAGCCTTCTCGCCCAAACCATGATGATAAACCATCTTGCAGTCCGCCTCCGCAAGACCATGATAATCCGGCTCCAGTCAGGCTACTCGATGTTCCAATAACAGCGCTTGCACCCCCATCAACACTTGGGTCGCCAAAGGTAATGTCATCAAGTGTGATCACAAGTTCAGGGCGGATACCACCCCCTTCTAAAAACCAAAGTTGAACGGTACCATAGCCGCCCACAGCCGCATGGTCACCCGCCCATTCAAGCCCAAATACCCGTTGCGGATAAGCACCAAATTGACCGGCCCGCACCTCTACGGAAGACCAGTCATCCCAAAATGTCGCCACCCCATCCCAACTGTTGAGACTCGGACAAACACCTTGTGGATCTGTTACCTCTCCATCAAAAAAAAGGACACCGTTTGAGGAGACGTTTGCCATTGTGTATTGCTGTCCATACCAGTTCCAAGGAAATGGCAATGAAATGCTCTCGAGTTGATCACCAGATATTGGCAATGCGGTAACAGACGAAAGGTCAAGCAGCCCGAATGGCGGTCCATCAAGTTCTTGAGAGTCAATGTAGCTGTATCCCCAAATGTCTGGTCCTCCAGACCCCGCATTCGCAGTCAAAGTTAGACTGGCCCAAAACCACACACAGACCTCCTACTTACATTGTGTATCGGAATTGATGTTCTGTCCAAAAAAAAACCCACTGACCTTGGTCAGTGGGCGGAGCATCTGTGCTTCCGTAGGGCCTAGTAAAAGTGGTACTCACCCTCTCTCATCATGAAATTACGGCCGTCTTTTGAAAGATGCATTCGGTTTTCTGCAAAGGGTTTTACTGTTAAACTAGCACTGTCTAATTTCTCTCCGTTACGCCAGAAGGAAATATCAACTTTTCCAAGCGGCAGTTGAATATCTGCTTTTTGTCCCCGCTCTATCCGTTGAACAAACTTGCCATTAACTCTGACATTTGTCCAAGCACCGAGGCGGTTGTTGACCCTCAACCAGCCATTGTCATCTGGACCAAAGTCGACTCCTGTCACCATGTCATTGACAACGCTAATCCGAGAACTGGCCAGTGATTTACGCCCGTTCAAATAAGGATAAAGCGCTCTGATGGTATGCTCTCCTGCGGGAAGTGACAGAACTTTGGTGTCACCGTTTCGTATGTCTGTGACTTTTTTTCCATCAATTTTGATGGCCAGTGAGACCCCAGAAGTATTTGTGAGTTCAACTGCACCAGACGGCTTATCCAAAACCACCTGTGCATCATCTGAACGCACACGAACATTGCGGAGTTCAAGTGTTTCAGCTTGTGGGTTTTGTAACTCAACCAAATGCAATCCTCGATCAACACCAAATGATTTTTGCTTTCCTGGTCGAACTTTACCGACGGCTATGCCATCTATTAAGACAATGGCTTTGTCACTGGTTTGATTGGTCACATGCACTTCAGGTCCATTGTGAAGTCCAAAAATTGTTGCAAATAATCCTGCACCCATTGTGTTTCTCCTGTGGTTGTTGAAGGGAACATCCGCTTCAAATCCCATGACGGCGCCATTCATGATTTCTTCAAATCAGCAGATCAATTCTCAGAAGTTCACACATGGTTGACATTTCAGGTTTCAGACAGTGTCTTGAACACTTGCGTGATAGAATGGCCTCATCACCCTTACCCGCCATTGGTATGCCTCCACCACCTAAGCTTCGTAAAGCCGCCTTCGTCACAAGCATTGCCAGTATGCTTGTCCGATTGAGTGGTTTTGTGAGAGACATTATCTTTTCAACAATCTTTGGTGCAGGTGCAGCAGCGGATGCCTTTTATGCAGCGCTTAGAGCACCCAATCTGTTTAGGGAACTTTTCGCTGAAGGAACACTGTCCAACATTGTGGTACCACTCTTTGCCGAACACAATGAGCAAAAGGGAAAAGAAGCGGCATTTGCTCTCATCAATGCGTTGATGGGGGTATTGCTTTGCATTTTATCGATCATCACCTTAATCTTGCTTTTTTTTCCGACCACATTTGTGACCTTGATAGCCAGCGGATTTGACAGTACCCCAAACAAGTTTGAACTGACCGCAGTATTAATCCAATGGCTTTCCCCATTTCTGATGGGGCTCAGTGTGGCAAGCTTATTTTCGGGAATGCTCAATGTCAAAGGCAAGTTTTTTCTGCCTGCCTTAGCTCCAGGCGTTTTCAATCTCGCCATCATTGTTGCCTGCTTAGTCAGTGATTCATTCGAAAGCCAATTTGGACACCCAAAAATTGTTCTGATTGCTATATCTGCAAGCCTGTCGGGTTTTTTATCCGCAGTCATACAATATCCGAGCTTGAGAGAAATGGGATATCGCTTTCGTCCGTCCCTCAAAGGACATCCTGCATTGAAGCGCGCATTTAAGTTTGGGTTGGCGGCGGTCGTAGGTGTCTGCGTGGTTCAGTTTAATCTATTGGTTGAAACACAGTTGGCCAGTAGACTAGGAGATGGACCGGTATCACACTTGACTCTTTCATTTCGGTTTATACAAATCCCACAAGGCATTGTGGCTTCTAGCATTGCAATTGCACTGCTCGCACAATTGTCAAATGTATTGGCAAGCCATGACAAAGTAACCGCAAAAAATGAAATACAACGGGCTATTCATCTCAACAACACCTTGGTTTTTCCAGCCGCAGTCGGGCTGTTTGTTTTCGCAGAACCGCTCGTCGCACTGACTTTTGAACACGGTAAGTTTACAGCCCTAGATACGGCCTCTACTGCCCACTCTTTAAAGGGGTATGCCATTGCTGCCATCGGGATTTGTTTATACCGAATACTGCTGCCTGTCTTCTTTGCACTAAAAGATCCCTACACTCCTATGAAATGGGCGATTGTCATCGCCATTCTTAAGCTACCTGTGGCCTACGCTTTACTCGAAACACTTGGGTTGATTGGATTACCTCTTTCTCATGCGGTCACCGTTTCAGTGGAAGTGACAGCCATGCTTTGGATATTAAACAAACGGTTTCACATACTGGACATTTCATTTTTAAAAGAGACAGTAAAAATTGCATTGGCCACCACAATTATGGCCTTGATACTGTTGCCTCTGAAACCGTATTCCGATGGACTTTTGCTATTTATCCATGTTGCCATCGGCGCTCTGGTGTTTGGCGTTTTTGGTCTTGTGTTCAAAGTCGAAGCGGTCAGTTCGTTGTTTCAAAAAATAAGCCGTAAACGGCTTCCTCCACCCCCCTCTGATCATGATTAGACACTGGCCCAAAGTCATCCACAATCGTTTTTTTAAACGGACAAGACAGGTGGCTGAACACAGAATTCAGATCCCACAGGGGGTCATGGATCCGGTCCTATTCAAAACAGGAATGTGGTTTGCTCAACGCATGCGTCAGAAATGGGAAACTGGTCAAAGTGTCCTTGATTTGGGCTGTGGTGCTGGGCTTCTTGGTGTATTCGCTCAAGCGGATGGACTTTCGGTGACCGCCACAGACATCTCTTCAAAGGCCTGTTATGCTGCACGGCTCAATGGCGTTCGAGATGTCAGACAAGGCTATCTTTTCGACCCGGTACTGGGTCAAAAGTTTGATCATATCTGCATCAATCCCCCCTACTACAGGCATGTCCGGTGGTTCACACCATTTAAGAGTGCTTTGGTCGGTTCCGATGAATTTGTGGCACAACTTCTAAAGTTATACCCTTCATTTCTCACTACAAATGGTCAATTTTGGATTGCGACTGGAAGAGGAGCTGGTTGGCTTGAAAAGACATTGGTCAATGCTGGATTTACGGGTGAAACTGAGAATGTTGATGGAGAAGCGCTTACGCTATGGGTCCGTGGTCAGTGCGAGCCAAACAATAGATATGCCACCAGTTAAATTTGGCGTTAGTTCTTCAAATCCCATCTCCCAATGAGTACAAAATAATGGCCATTTTACACACACAAAAAAATGAGATCCACACCGATCTCTTTACCATTCAACGCATATTGTCACTTCTCGATGTCCAGCTTAACCATTGGCCCATAGCCAAAGAATCTGAAGCACTGTTGAGCAAACCATCCCTCAAGGACCATGAAAAGACGATGATTTTATCCTCGCACCAACACTACTTTGAGACATTAAAAAAATCAGAAGGTTATCAAAGCCAAGACCTCATCGTCCTGCATCCCGAAATCCCAAATCTAGAGGCCCTTTTGGAAAAATTTGCTTCGATACACACTCATGACGATAACGAAGTTCGTTACATTGTTGATGGAGAAGGAACCTTTGGCTTTGTTTTGCCTGATGGAAGCCAAATCCTTTTGACAGTGGTGGCTGGAGAATTCATCAATGTACCTGCCCATACAGAACATTGGTTTGTGCTCACGCAAACAAAGCGAATCAAAGCAGTGCGATACTTTACCACCACGGATGGCTGGTCTCCCAACTATACCAATCGGCTCATCGAGATCACCGCATGAATGCACTTCGATCAGAACTTATCAAGGCAGCCAACTCATTCTATCATCGAGGCTGGATGCTTGGCACCGCTGGAAATCTTTCAGCAAGAATCAATAAAACTGAGTTTTGGGTCACTGCCAGCGGCCGCCCAAAAGGCAATCTGACAGACGATGACTTCATAGTGGTGGATCTGGAAGACCAATTACCAAAATTGACGGGGCACCTGAAATCATCAGCGGAGACTATCATTCACCAAAGCCTTTATCGTTTTGACGATTCAATAGGAGCTGTCTACCATGTACATACAAAAGCCAGCAATCTTCTTACACGGCTGTACCCAGACTCCAAAATACGTCTGCCAGCGATTGAAATGATAAAAGGACTTGGATTTTGGGATGTTCACCCCGTTGTGGATGTCATGGTCACTCCAAACTATCCCACGGTCAAAGACATCGCTGATGAATTGATACAAAGACTTCCAGACTTTCGAAATGTTCCAGGATTTTTGATACGAGACCATGGCATCACTGCATGGGGAAGAACACCACAAGAGGCTATGAATCGGTGTGAAATATGGTGCTATCTTTGTGAATGGATGGTGGAGGCCAAAGCCTTGCAGTTGCACTGACACTTAAAAGAAAACCACCCACAAGTGGATGGTCTATATGGTGGCTATGGGCGGACTTGAACCGCCGGCCTTGGGGTTATGAATCCCACGCTCTAACCAGCTGAGCTACATAGCCTGAGTGCACCTTTATATCCAATTTTAAGTGACGTGTCAAACC
>JAYYJC010000354.1:0-3715 GCA_036146655.1 Myxococcota bacterium
TCGCCAGTTCATATGTCCCGTCTAGGTCGAGTTCAATTCCATTAATCATAATGTTTTCAGCCCTTGGCAAGTAAGGATCGCAAATCATATCAAAGCGAATCCCGGCAATTTGAGCTTGAGATGAACATCCGCGCTCAGTAGAGCGATTAGACACAAAATCCAGCAACTCTTGAACTTCTCTTCCTGACAAGAACATTGTGGTAATGGTGTTGTCAAACGGCATGGAGTTAAACAAGTCATCAATGGTGATGTCACCAGGTGGGATGTCCGCTCTAATGCCCAATGTGTTGGTCAATGCAATTTCGGTTTCAACACCAGGATAAAATCGCATGGCTTCTGCAGCGAAGTTACCAAGCATTGAGTCACCACCAGAACTCCCATATCGGGTAAGTTTTTGGTCAGCATATGCAATGACTTGACTGGTGTTGTACTTGACATCCAGCTCTTCAGAATATTCTTCCAGTATATCAACCACTTCTGGGTCTTCTGCAACCTTATTATCAACAGGAAAGAGGCTGTAGTCGTGCGACATGACTTCTCCGTCACGAACAACGACATCCAAACGCCCAACAAACTTTGCAAATGCGCCACTGTGGACAACAGGGATTCTTTTTCCGGTATATTCATTGGTTATGACAAGTGGTGGATCGATGGCGACATGGTGATGACCGCCCATGAAAATATCAATGTCTGCAAACTTAAGTGCTTGCTCTTGGTCATCATCAAGACCCATGTGTGAGACGACAACAATTAAATCGGCGCCTTGTGATCTTAATTTCGCTGCTTCGCCTGGCAGAACATCGCCTGGCTCAAGGGGGATGACGCCCATTGAATTCGACTCATCATAGATGGAGTTCAGTGAAGAGAAGTTTGCCAGTCCGATAACGCCAACACGCAGTCCATCTAAATCATATATTGTGCTGGGCATAACCATTTGTTCAAGTCCAGTCGCCCAAGGCAAATTGGTATTTTCGAAATCATAGTTCGCTGCAAGCAATCTAAATGAACCTTCTGTTCCATATTGTTCAGCCAAGTTTGGAGCGCCTTTATCAAACTCATGGTTGGCAAGAACGGCCGCATTCAATCCGATTTCAGACAACAACCTAAACTCTGCCTCGCCATCAAACTCATTGAAAATAATGGCGCCCTGAAATGAGTCGCCTGAGTCCACATGTAGAACTCGTCCGGACTGCTCACGCTCACGCTTAAGAATTGTTGCAATCTTTGAAACACCACCAAATGGACCAGCGTCATCAAGTCCATCACCATCTAAATCTCCCATGCCGAGACCAAGCGACTTATCCGTAAAGCTCGGCTCGAAGTCATAAGGCAGCAATCTTGAATGAAGGTCTGAAGTATGAAGGATTGTCAGACGGACATCATTACCTGCAAGGGCCGGTGATTCGGTTGTCTTGGACTGTGGGACGAGTGAACACGCCATTGTCTGCAATAATAGAGAGATTGAAAAGATTCGCATAAACCGGCTCCGTATTAGGGCAGGTTTAGCCTACCCGTGATATGAGGGCAATAATCGAATATTGACAATTAGGTGGCAATGGCTGAATTCTCTGACATTTACCGTTAAGCCTCTTCTTTATTATTTTGAAATACGGAGTACTTATATGCAGCCCCTTCTATTATTGATGGCTGGGTGGTTTGGAAGTGTTGCACAGGCCGGAGGATTTGAGCCAAAGACAATGCGTGATCCACTTTCTAAAAGAGCCATTGAACGCGGCCTCGTGCTTGGTAAAGGTTGGGTCGAACTAGAATTCGCCAATGACTCCAAGGTGGCCACTGGTTATTGGGACAGTGAGGGGCAACCTCAAGACTTTGAACATGCAAGATGGACCTATACCACTCAACGCCTCGATATTCGTTACGGTGTCACGCGCAGAGCAGAATTGTATTGGCGCATCAAGACGCATTATGTTCAGCTCGAAAATGATTATTTAGGGACCGATACATCTCAGTTTGGTATCGGCGATCCCGAAATCGGTTACACCTACGAATTGTTCAAAACACTTGCCCCAGTGACTTCTGTTGTCGTATACGGGGTTTACAAGGCACCACTCGCCAATGAATCACCAGGTAATTATGTAGGTGGCGCCAATTCTTTTCAAGCTTTTGTGTTGACAACTGGAACGCCAGATTGGACCTTCGGTATGAAAGCGAAGAAGCAGTTTGGACCCATTGCAATTGAAGGTGGTTTGGCGCATATTTTCCGTCAGTCTGGTTTGGCACTCTATGTTGTTGAAACCGATCTTAATCAGTTCATGATGCGCATCAAGCCCGGAAACATCGAGCGAGCCCATTTGGGTGTCCAATCCCAATTTGGTCCATTGAACTTGTCTGGAACAGCAATCTTGGACAAAAGGGCCTTGCTCAAAATTGGACCAACCTCGGATGGTATTATCCCAACGCAAGCGCTTGAGTCTGTAAAGGATTCCGATGGAATCTATCTAGATGCTCGGTTGGCCGCTGAACTGAACCTGTCAAATACCATTGACTTTGTTGGGCAAGCCAATATCCCGCTTGTCGGAGAAGACCTACAATTCTTTCCCATCGAAGACATACATCCAACCAGAGGCAATACCTATACTGGTGCCTTTGTTTTCAGATATTAAGGCGTGGACAGACTTATGAAACGATTATTAATCACTTTACTCGCTGCTGCTGGCCTACTCCTCACACCGTCGATTGCGCAGGCACAAAAGTACTTCTTCACCCACAATCATCCAGATACTCAATGGTATACCATTGAAACAGAGCATTTTGCATTTCATTACCCCGAGTCAAAAGACCCAAACAGTCCTCATTGGTTGACCGCAGAATATTCAGCCCGTCGATTTGCAGTATTTGCTGAAGAAAACTGGTATGACATGTGTGAGCAATTCAACTATTTCCTCAAAGAAAAAGTCCATGTGCTCGTTCTAAATCAAGGTGACGACTTGACCGGCTTTACCATTCCGAGCTGGGACTGGATTGTCATGTCTGCCAATCCTGGTGGTGGGTACTTCAGCTACTCCCGCGGCCGTATGGAATGGTTTTCAACGGTATTTGCCCATGAATTTGCGCATGTGGTTTCACTGAAAGCCTATCGTGCTCATTCAGAAGGTACTTTTGTAGACCTTGTGGGTGGTTTGTATGAAAACGGGATTAACCGTCCCATGGGCAATACGAGTCTCAATCACATGGCACTTGCCCTTGAAGTTCCCATTGCAGATTCTGACTCTGTATTTTGGGTTGAAGGGGGTGCTGAGTATTGGTCTGCAGCTACCAATGTAAACTGGTGGACCACTGCTCGTGACCGAACGATTCGTGTTTCGCTACTTGAAGACAGACTTTTGACCTACGAAGAATGGCATCACAAGATTACGACTGGTTGGAATGATGGTGAGCGCTGGTATCAAGGCGGACACAGTTTTGCATTGTATATCCGTGAGCGGTTTGGACCGCGTGTATTTGCGCAGTTTGCACACGAATACGCCAAACAATGGCGTCCACTCTTTGAAAGTGTCATCGAAGATGTGGTCGGTGTCGATGCTGAAACGCTATATTACGACTGGCTCGAATACATTTCAAACCAGTACGACAAGCAGGTCTCTCGTGTTCAAGCCAAAGGGGAAGTGATGGGGCTTGAAATGCTGGATTACTACCCCGATTGGGAATACGACACCCCAGAGGGTCGAGACAAGTGGATTGGAGACAAAAAAGG
>JAYYJC010000355.1:0-10179 GCA_036146655.1 Myxococcota bacterium
GTTCAACTAATATCCAATGAAGCTTCGAGTTAAGGTAACGACGGCCTGTGGGTTCTTTCCAATTTTCAAGTAATGACCTTAAATGCTTTGCTGCTTGTTCCCAATGACCTGCATACTCCGCACACCGAATAATACGAAACCCAAGTAAAAGGATATTAAATGTGTCATTCTGTTCTTGTGCCAGTTCAAATAATGTTTGGTATTGGGCTCCCGCCAATTCAAACTCACGCATGCGTTCTAGATTCTCTGCGTACTTGATGGGTTCTGGATTTGGCAAAGTGTCAAACAATGCTTCAAGCTCAGAGAGTTTGTGATTGGCCACATAGATGTCTACAAGGCCGTCAAATGCCTTGCCAAGTCCAGGTGATGCATCGAAGATTTGACGGAAACATTTGGCCGCAGCTTCCAATTGACCCGAGGATTTCAATGAATAGCCTGCTGCAAGCGCAAAATACTGCTTAATTGCTTGATTGTCTTCACCAAGGTGTGTAGCCAATGATTGATAGATATTGGACAAAATGGGATGACTTGGGTTGGTACTGAGCAAAAAGTCTTGTGCTTGAAATGCAGTTGTTACATCGCTGGGATTACTCTCATAGGCCTTAGTCCATAAACGTTCGTCCTCAGAAAGCCGTGCTCTGTCCAAAATATTTAAATCTGACGGGGCACCTTCAAGCAAAGACAGTGCTTCATCATATGCTTCAGCACTTTCTAAAAGATGAGCAATTGTTTCAAGGTCTGACAATGTTGATTCTGAATTATCAATGTGACGGCCTACGACTTCGATAAGATTGTACTGTTCATACTCAACCGCTAAGTGAAGCAATCCAAAAACAGCGCCCGATTGTGTGGTTTGATTTGACGCTGAAAGACCTTGAATTAAGGTCTGTGCACGCAGGTCGTGAGACTCATTTTGAACCAACTGTTCCTCTGCAATGAAGTCAGCAAGTTCAAGGGGCATGGCGCCCTTCCATCGCCCACCTGGACGGGAAATGAGGAGGTCATTCCAAAGTGTAGATTCTTGTCCAAAGTGACCAGATAATCGTTCCAGAGCTTCAATTAATCGAACATCTGTATTGGGGAGCATGGCGATTAAAAGTGCGAGTACGACTTCTTGATGTTCGCTTTGCAGTAGAGACAGAAGTATCGTTGCAGCAGCCTCAACATCGTCTAGGAATACACAATGTATTAATCCAAGCATCAGATTGTCTTCAATACTAGGCTCAGTTTCTGCGATCTGTTCTATGATGCTTGACCAGTTGTTACTGATCGCTGCTAATCGACATAGGTGCTGCTGAACGATTGTAGAAAGATCAACAGGGGTAGAAGCAAGTGCTGATTTTGCAAGTTGAAAGCAATTAACGGCATCACTGGGGCGATTTAGCTTATTTTCGGCAATGTCTGCTGCCATGACAAAATGACTTGGTGAATTTTGTGTCTCTGCAATTGACATGTAATGTTGAAATACATCTTCCCAACGATTCTCTTTGAGCAATAGTAGGCTGTTTAGCTGATGAAATACAGGATGTTTTGACCTTTGAAGAAAATCACCTTCTCTCTTGTGTTTCACGGCTGCCTTAAGGAGATAACCCTCCCACATTAGCGCTTGACTGGAATCGGCGTTTACAAGAGCAATTTGAGATTCAACATAGGCTACAATGTCATCGTAGTTAGATTGAGCCATCATAAGCTCAGATATTTTTTCTGCGAATGGAAATATATTGGGATTGAGGTCAAAACCTGTTCGAAAGGCAGACAATGCTTTGGAAGAGTCTCCAGCTACCAAGTATGCCTCTCCCAAACACCACTGGACATAGGCTTTGCGATTTCCTGACTCGTTTTCTGATATTGATGAAAGGGCTTCAATGTACAGTGCGTTGTCTTTATTCTTTAGCAATAGACTGCTTAGAAAGGATTTTTCATTGAGAATAAATGACTCTGCATTTGCAAAATCTCCACTTTCTATAGCCACATAAGCCGCTCTTTTTATCCAAGCTTGCCTTTGTTCCGGATGTTGTTGAGCAAGCCCAAGATACAACTGTATTCGAGTATCACTGTTTTCTGTTTGGCGAAGGAGACGCTCATAAGTAATGAAAGTTTCAGAGTCACTGGGGTTTGACTCATAAGCCTTTTGCAAAAGTCTTACTGCTTCAGCCAACTGCCCGCTTTGCTCTTCATGAATTAAACCTGCCTCTAAATAGTAATGACTGGCAATCCCTCCACTTGAAAGATCCCCCATCTTCTCGTAGATAATGGCAGCTTGAGGCCAGTCTTCATCACTTTCAAGCAAGTGACTCAAGGTGTGAAGTACATTCCAATTGTCTGGTTGAATGTCTAAAGCTTGTTGAAGAAGACTGATTGCACGGTCAGTGCGATTGAGTTGAGAAACTTCAAAAAGAGCCACATCAATCAAAGCCGAAATTACCTGTGGAGGGGTTAAGCTTCTTGCCCAACGCTCCAGAAGCTCTGCACTGAGATAAAACTCACCCTTCTTTGCACATACATCCGCAAAATCTCTCAGAGATTTGGGTTCAAGAAGAGAGACATTATCGGCTTTGGAATAAGCCTGATATGCACCATCGTTATCTCGCAAAATCTGCTTAAGTAAATGACCAGCTTCAGTGTAAAATGCGCCTCGACCTTCATTTTCATCTAAATGTTCCGCTTCGAGTAGCAAGCAGTGCGCCAAATCTTGAGCCGCTTTGATTGGGGATGAAGGTACATATAAGTCTAGTTCACGGTCATTTGCAGGCTTGTCTGATGGCTCGTCTTGTTCAGAATCCAAAAGTGATTCGCCAATTTCATCCTCAACATTAAGACCACTTTCTTGTTGATATTGTGATTCGAGGTCTTCAACATCAAGACTGTCCCCCAAGTTAATTTCATCTGAACTTGGCAATTCGGGTATTGGTGGTGTACCAATGATCTCAACTTGAGAAACGGGTTCCAATTTTGGGCTTTTGGATACTTGAACAGCAGATTTTTTTATAATTTGACCGTCATCATCAAGTTCTTCATCCTCAGCGAGTTCAGAAGAGTCAACTGGCATGTATATTTCATCCAGATCATCGATGGTCACATCGGCTGTTGCAAAGTCCTCGTCAGCAAACTCATCCGTCATGTGCCGTACTTCAGCCTTAGAACGCTGCTCTTGCTCGACGCCTTGTTGAAAGAATTGAGCTTCAAGTTCGTCAAATCCATCACTATTTTTTGAAGATTTAATATTTTTAGACATTGAATACCCTAGGTAACTTGCGAAAGGTAAAAGACTCGATTGAAAATGTAACCGAAATTAGCCGAAAGAGATAATGAAAGATTGTTAACATGTTTATTTTGTATGTAACCATTCACAACTAGAGTACTCACCTATGAAAATTCTTGTTTCTGGAGCAGCCGGCTTCCTTGGATCACACCTTTGCGAACGGCTAGTCGCACAAGGTCATTCAGTGATTGGACTTGATAATTTTATCACTGGTAGAACTGAAAACCTCAGTTCTTTTAAATCTCGACCGAATTTTTCGTTTATAGAGCATGACATTTGTAAACCACTGCCATTCAGTCAACCACTAGACCGAGTTTATCATTTGGCCTCGCCTGCTTCTCCGATTGATTACATCGATCTTCCATTTGAAACAATGTATGTCAATGCAGACGGAACCAGAAACATGCTCGAAATAGCAAAACATTGTAATGCTCGTTTTTTTCTAGCAAGTACCTCCGAAGTGTATGGCGATCCACATGTACACCCTCAAGTCGAAAGTTATTGGGGTAATGTTAATCCGATTGGACCAAGATCTGTTTATGATGAAGGTAAAAGATATGCAGAAGCATTGACAATGGCGTATCATCGTTATCGTAATGTAGCGGTCCGGATTGTCCGCATTTTTAATACTTATGGGCCACGAATGCGAGCCAACGATGGCCGTGTGGTTCCCACATTTATCAATCAAGCTCTTAACCAAAAGCCCCTTACAATATTTGGAGATGGACTTCAAACACGCAGTTTCTGTTATGTCAGCGATTTAATAAGTGGTTTTATCGCACTAATGGAGTCAAGCATAACTGGACCTTGTAACATTGGAAACCCACAAGAACGGACAATGTTAGACCTTGCAGAGGCCATCAATAAATACACTAAAAATGAAGTGCCACACGCCTTTAAACCACTTCCAAAAGATGATCCAACTCGGAGAAAGCCAAACATCTCCCTTGCTCAGAAGGAACTTGGTTGGGAACCACAAGTGTCATTTGAAGACGGCATACAACGAACGATTGCCTGGTTTCGAAACAATCCTGATGACAGTTCTATCTAAATCTAAGTGTCATTCCGACCCTGACTTTTGTCATCATATTTGTAGGCTCTGCACTTCTTTCTGGTAAATAGGTGAGCTGCTCACCTTCTGCAGATTCATAGACTGTTTGATTGAGCATATATGTCCAAGGGATTTCAGCAAAAACACCGATTGGGCTTGCTGAGTCAAAGGCAAATCCACCCCCGCTCATGATACCAGCATGCATTCCGCCTGGACGGTTTCGATAGTCAACATCGGCCTCATCCTGAACCACATAACCGTCATAAAATCGCATGGTGGAACCTAAAAGGACATATGGCTTTACCGGTCCAGTTGGCATGACATAAAACCGAAGCCTTGGTTCGAGTTCTCCATAGCCAGCCATCACCGGATCATAGGGATATGTCGAAATGCCAACCTCATCTGCACGGTGTAGCTCCCATCCAGTACTAAGTTCTTTTTGAACAAGTGCGGCACCACCAGCAACAGAGATTTCAAGCCACCAAGTTGGCATAAATCCAATGGCCCCGCCAAATATGGCGCCGTATCCAGGTAAAAATGCATCATATTCATAAATACCGAACACATTGTCTTTGGCATTGTCAAAACCAATGCGGGTGTCATATCGATGTGTCACATCACCAAAAACTGCACCCGAAAATAGTTCGAGTGTGATGTTGCCAGAACGCACGCGTGCCGCTTCTAGCCACTCATCGGGGCCCAGTCTCTGACTTTTGTACTCCGCTTGTGCACTCATTGGTAGCCGCATAATACGCGGATCATCAGGGGGCGGTGTATTCAAATCTTCCTGCGAATCAGGTTCGACGATTTTTTCGATAATGATTGGCTCAGGTGGTGCTTCCTGTTGAGGAAGAAGTTGTAATAAAACACTGACATCCTGTGCCATTGCAATCAAGAATGAATCCACTTCACTGTCTGCGATACGGACATCCTTCACATCAATTAAAGATGGATTACCTGTTCCAAAAAATTTCATCACAATATGGTATTCTTGTGAGACAGTGCTTTCTGTAGTTGTCAACGAGTTACCACTGACCGAAGCCACGACAAGGACTTTGGAGCCATCTCTTTGAAGGAGTATTTGAGGACATTCTGGTGTTTCCGCACAGCCAATGGCCACATCTGGGTACTCATCCATCAGAGCAAGCGGAGAGACGACCGATAAATTTTGATTGCGCAATGCCACCAAAAAATCTCTTTCAAGCCGCTCTGCAACAGCAAAGTCGTCTAATGTAACAGGGGTAAATGAGGGCAACAATATGTCATTGGCAAGCGCCGTTTGAAGCCATAAAAGATAATGCATAATAGAACTCTTTTTCTTTGTACAGTACTGATTCAACGGATTACTTTATCTTGAAACAATTCATCTTTCAAGCCATGCTCCTTACCCTGCTGAACGCCATTTCCATTATATCTTGGGCCATCTACATTGGACCTATGCTCGCATTTACCGTGCTTTTTGTACTTCAGAGTCAGATAAAGTCCGTAAAGCTTGTCGACTTGGTATCGGCTTTCCAGCTATGGGGTGCAGGGTTTGGTTTGTCCCTCGGTGCTTTGATTTTTTCACTTTTGCTGTCTCGCTGGAAACAATATGGTGAATATGTGTTGTATTGGTCACAAAGAGAAGATCAATTACAGTCTATTGCTATTATTGTTGCCATATTTGCATGGTGGTCTAATATGATTTTAGAAGTTTGGACCCTCGATCCGATGCGGAAACAAGAAATAAAGGACAATGAGCACGACTTTCAGGTTGCCTTTCAATCACTAAGACGCCATATGGTCGTTCATTGTTTACTCTGGCTCAGTGCAGCGGCTTTATTTGTAGGCTCGATTTCCTAAGTATAGAAAAACATTGGATTTCAAGGCAATGTTAGACTTCGTTATTAATGACAGAAGTTTTATGCTTGAAAAACTTAGGCAGTATAAAATACAAAATAATTGCGGTTGCAAATGCACACAGTCCAAACTCCTGAAGTCCAAAGATGACTGATGGCTGTTCAATCATATTTCATCCCCGACCTTCAAGCCCAAAAGGTTTTGTAGACGAAGTGCCAGTCCCACATCCCCATTGAGCACGAGTTGGCCACTGGTAAACGCACGAAATGGATTGAGTTTACCACTAATTAATTCTGAAAAGACCTGTATGTGGCAGCGCATTTCACAATCTTTGGGGCGATTATCGAGTGGAACAATCGCAATGTCAGTCCCAGATTTATTCAATTGCCAACAGCCGCCACCATTGCCTTCCACCCAAAAACCAAATGTGACTTCTTCGGGGAAAAGTTGTGATTGCTCTGATAGAAGGATTGGCAATTGGCGCTGAAAAAACTGTTCGACACTCATTTTCATACTCACTTAGGCTTATGATACATTACGGATTTAAGCTTGATGAATTAAAAAACTATAAGAGGAAATAGATATGCAAGCCAACACAACTATAAATTTCATTTACATTGTGTCAGATGGAACTGGTGAAACTGCAGAAAAGGTGGTTCGTGCCGCACTTCACCAGTTTAGAGGCTACTTGGTTCATGTTCAAGTTTTTCCAAACATCACCCAAAGAGAACAACTTCAACGGCTTATGCGACTTGCAAGCAACAAAAGAGCTCTTGTTGTGACCACACTGGTTCGATCTGAAATGCGTATTGCCGCACAAGAGCTCGCTCAACAAAATCGAATACGCCACGCAGATGTAATCGGAACATTATTGTTCCAAATGACGCTTTTTTTGAGATCTCAACCCGAAGGTGTTCCCAACCAAATGCATCAAGTCAATGATGAATATTATCGCCGAATTGAAGCCATTGAATTCACGGTTAAGGCTGATGATGGAAAAGATCCAAGAATGTTAAAACAGGCTGATATTGTTTTGGTTGGTGTTTCTAGAACCTCCAAAACTCCCTTAAGTGTATTTTTGGCCCACAAAGGATACAAAGTCTGCAATATACCGATTGTTCATAAAAAGGACCTTCCGCCATTCATTGAAGACATAGATCAGCGTCGGATATTTGCACTCACAATTGACCCTGAAACACTCCAAACCATTCGCAAACAACGGTTGATTACCATGATGGTCCAAAATTATTCAAGTTATGGAGACATGGGCTACATACTAGATGAACTCGAGTGGTCCGAACGACTCTTTAGAAACCATTCAGATTGGCCAGTCATTGATGTCACACAAAAGGCCGTTGAAGAAACCGCCGCTACCATCCTAAATATTATGTCTGACAGAGGTATTGTTCACGGGATTGGTGATGTTTCCCAAATCTAGCTGTATGCAAAATTGACTCAAATTGATTATAATTAGCAAGTCGGCTGTGTGACTTGGAGCATAAATGATCGGTTCGATTGTCGATAAATACGAGGTCCTACGAAAGATCGGTGAAGGTGGCATGGCAACAGTCTATCATGCGCGCCATGTCACTTTGGATCGAGATGTCGCCTTAAAGGTTATGCATCCACATTTGTCGAATAGTCTACGAAACCGTGACCGCTTTGCTCGAGAAGCAAAGACAATCGAACGGTTGAACCATGATTCAATTTTAAAGATACTTGATTACTCAGGCTCCGAAAAAAATGACTGCTACATTGTGACAGAGCTTATCGATGGAATAACGCTTAAGGAATTGTTAGAGCAAGAAAATAAACTGCCTTCTGAACTCGTCGCCATTATCGCTTTAAAACTCACAGAGGCACTTTGTTACGCACACTCTTTTGGCATTATTCACCGAGATCTGAAACCCGAAAATGTCATGATTAGACGAGATGGGCAAATCAAACTTATGGATTTTGGGATTGCCCGCATTATGGATGATGTTCACCTTACAATGACAGGCAATTTGGTTGGTTCTCCTGCATACATGTCTCCTGAACAGGCACAAGAGAAACATTTAACACCAGCATCGGATTGGTTTAGCTTTGGTACTTTGTTGTTTCATTTATGTTCTGGTCAACTCCCTTTCCAAGGCTCTAATCCATCGATTGTCCTAAAAAATATTATTGATGGCGAAAAGTTGGGTTTCCAAGATATTTGTCCAGATGAATCGTTCAATTTGGCCCAATTGATTGATAAACTTCATGCGCATCACATTGACAAAAGATTGATAAATAAAGACGATATTCAATCCGCTATCGAGTTGGTTCTTATCGAAAGTGATATAGATTTGTCTGATCCAAGGTGGAAACTTGAGTCTTGGCTTTCTGCACCTGCGGATTATCGGAAAAGACTCAAACAACATGTTTCCGAGGCCTTGTTGACTCAGGGCCGTTCTGCAGTTGTTACAAATCACAACTTTGAAGCCATACAATATCTCTCACGGCTACTGTCAATTGATGACAACCACGAAGAAGCAAACAGTCTTCTTGATCAAATGCATCAGCACAATGAGGTTAGACCCAAGGCTCAGGTGAAAGAAAAAGATCTTGCACCATTTCGTTGGGCAGGAGCACTGGGTTTTGTATTTTCTATTGTGGCCAGTTCGCTGTTGTGGCCAGAAGCGCCATCCCCTGTAATTGCCCCCATCGTTAATCTCCCTCGTGAAAATCCAAAACCGACTACACTTTCACTAGTTGAAGCAAAACCCACTGCACAAACCCTGCCAATATTAAATCAGCGTCCCACCCTAGTACGAGCGCAGACGCAAGCGATTATCCCACTAGAACAAACTGCTTCAACAGCCTCAAAATCTCTTGATGAACCTTCTAAAGTGTTGGTAACTGTAAGAGGCGCATGGGCAGACATTTGGATTGATGGTGACCGTGTGGGGCGTACTGGTGACGGTCCCATAACAGTTTCACCAGGGACACACACATTGCGTCTGGAAAATGAGTTCGCTATTCCACATGAAGAACAATTTACCGTTGCACCCGGTGAAAGTCATAGCATTGATGTGACAGCTTTAAAAAGAAAACCATCAGCTATTATTATACCAAATGAACTTGAAGCTGAATGTCAAGCGAGCTTGGACGAAAGTCCTTTGGGAACACTCCAAGCTTTAAATTACAGCATAACCATCCAATCGCCAAACGAAAGTCACCGGCTACTAATTCAATGCGCAGACAATACTCAGTATGCTAAAATAGTCGAACCGATTAAACCAGGAACGACTATTCCTATTCGTTTCTAGACTTCTCTTCTGTGTCATCTGATGGAACGCTTTCTGACATTTATGTCCCGTCTCACCCGTCCAACTAAGGCTGATGGTTTCAATGCCATGCCAACTTATCGCAATTTAAAGCATTGGCACATGTTTTGCTTGATTACTCAAACAGGTTGTTTATACATGCAGCCTCTCGAAATCGAAGAGCCCAACATGCCCCCTGTTATTCTCCATTCTGACCCAGCTGAAACCGATTTTTTACTATTAAACAACGACTCGACAACCGTTTTTGTAGTGGTTCAAGACGAGAACGATCCTGAAAATATAGAATTCCATTGGTGGATATCAGGCATTGGCCCGATTGGTACTGCAGAACCGCTAACAGGTAATGGTTACATCGGTTCCAAGCTTCAATTGCCGCACACACCTTCTTGGAATGGCAGAACACTAAATTGTGCAGTCTACGATTCATTTTATGCGTCAGCTGAGCGGTCGTGGTTTATTCAACTTGAGGGAGATTTCTAGAATGAGATTTGTCCTTACATTTGGAATCTTTGGATTGTCGTTGTCATCATGCAGTGAATCGACTTTGGCAGACAAGGGCGAGCTATTTGATACAGCAATGGAACCCGATATGGCCAATAGCAATCAAAGGTCATTTCGGATTGATGTGTATCCTTCTGATGCATTTCCATCTTTGCTTCCACAATCATATCAACTGGATGGCATCAGTGATTATGTCGGCTTGGATATTGAACTCA
>JAYYJC010000356.1:0-4680 GCA_036146655.1 Myxococcota bacterium
CAGGTTCATTGTTTTTTAATGCAGGCTCAAACTTCAATTTCTTGGACGCAGTCCGAGCCGGTTCGTAAAAGACTTCAGGTCCACTGATAACCTTAATGCCAACGACAAAGCCAGCTTCACTGATTTGAAGCAGTACGGTGACATCTCCATGCGCATTACCGGCTTCTTCGGGGTAATCCGGTTGAATCATTTCTAAGAGAACTGGTGCGGTTCGGTTTTCAAAATCCACAAGTGGTTCTGAGGGTGATGCCGACACTGCAAAGCTCAAAAGGCATGAGCATGGTATGGCTAAGCAGCGTCGGCAAATATTCAAACTACTGTACCGTTAATTGAAAATTAACTTCAATGTCAGAAGCACCAGGAAGAGCGGATACACCATCAGAAGCAGCCGTATCTTCAAGTCCTGCAACTTTGATCGCCTGACCATCTTCAGGTGGCATGTGTCTTAAAGTAAGTTTGAACGAATCGGTTCCTGCAGCGATGGTCGCAAATTCATTTTCAAGACCCAATGGAAGTCCATCAGCGTCACTGTCAAGATAACTGTGAGAAACCAAGCTACCAATTGCTGAGCCTGTAAAGAAGACTTGATGCTGATCCGCTTCGTCTTCGATTTCGGGAGTGATGTCTTCAGCTGGGTCCTCAAGTTCATTCAAGAAGCTTACACTAATCACATAGGTTTGACCGTCTGTCAAGGCAATATCATCAATGGTTGGGGAACCTGACTGTTCAGGGTCTGCCCAGGTTGCGGTGAAGGCTTCTAAACCGTCAGTAGAAGCAAAATCAAGAGCCACAGTGGTCATTAATTCGTGATCATGATCGTGATCGTGATCGTCTTTGACATCAGAACAGGCTGTAAATAAAATAAAGGAAAGCATAGAATACCTCTTGGGATTTTAGCGGTGTGTTGTTGGTTAAAGTGCGTCTAAATGCAAGTAGCTTGCAAAAGCGCTAACATTATATAGCTTCTTGCATTGACCGGCAAGTTTTGGCTCACAAATTCACCTGGTACTGTTGGTCAAAAAGGTATGCTGTGGCATAGTTCTATGGAACACACTGGTTCCGGAGACTACTATACCCCCTTTACAAAAGCCGATCAAGTTCGGAATGAACGGATTTCCCCATGCTCTTGCTTTCTTTTATTATCGCTTGCGTCGATAATACCGAAAAAACAAATACTCAAAATTCAGAATATCTGGACACAGCCACTGATACTGCAGACAGTGGAACTCAAGACTTACTTGATGTATGTACACAAGAAAGTCTTGAAGCCGTACCCTTTAATGATTCTGTTGTTACCGTAGAGGGCTACAATGCCCCCTTTCCAGACTTTACTTTGCAAACAACCACTGGGCCATGGCAACTCAGTTCAGAGTGGACCGGTTGTGATGTGTATGTCTTTTTTAATTACCACCCAGATTATGACTACCCCGTACAGGTCTGGGAATCAAGCATTGACGAGTTGTTGGCCGCATCCCCACGCAATACCCATTACTTCTTTGGCTCGTTCAATCAAGGCTCTGAAGTGTCAGAAGTTGAAGCCCTTCAAACTCGATTCGACGAACGAATGGCATCAATGAGCGAAGCTGACCGAGCACACTGGACCAATCGAGTGCACTTTGTGACCGAGTCAATTTGGACAGCGGAGAGCATTGGAACCCAGATGTCTTCAAGAGCCGACTGGGCATTTTCGATTGATGGCAGACAAAACCTCAGAGAAGTGGGCTATCTGGCACTTCCGACGAACTCTGGCTGGATTGGCAACATGGTTGGTTTGGCCTACGAAGCTCAATATTGGACCGCACAGATGCATCAGGCCGTGGCCATTGAGGACCTGGGCTCAACCCCCTATGTGTCTTTTGATGGCAGTCCTGTCAGCAGTGGTCGAACAACCCTAAGCCTTCCTGACGCCAGTGTGATGGCCAATTACGACAGCCTGCACTTGGAACTCGAACTTGAATGTGGCGATCCTCTGTATGAGAATTGTGGCGAATGGGACTATTTAATTCATGCCTATCTCTGTGACCTTGGACCAAACGAGAATCTCTTTTCAGAGCAAGCCTGCGATCCGGGCTCTGCTGCGGTAGACGGAACTTGCATGATCAATGAAGTGCTTGGCACGGAGCCCTGCCAAGCAGATGACGACTGTGCTGCTCTTGTTTCAGATCCAACAGTTGACACCTTCAACTGTGATGGATTTGTCGAAGCTGTAGCCGCTGAAACACGAAGTTGCGACTGCGAAGATCCCGTCAACGGAGTAGAAGCTGCAACACAAACCTGTCGTGAAGATGGCTCGGGCTTTAATGACTGCGCCTGTGCCTGCGACACCGAAATCGGACGGTGGATTACTTCATATGCGCGAGGAGGCCACTGGATCATGGATTCAAGTCCAGCGTTAGCCATGTTAAAAGAAGGTGGTGATCGGGAAATCCGCTTTCAGAGTTCTTACAGTTATGGTAACACCCTGACCTTTCATTTGAGCAATCAAGGCAAGTCGGGTCAAGCTCAGCAGATGATTCCCCTATTTACCGGTGGAAGTTTTAATGAGAACTACAACAGCGCTTACGAGCCCGTTGAAGTTGATGTGCCTGCAGATGCAACCCGTGTCGAGCTCTATGCTGTCATTTCTGGCCACGGTTGGGGAGCAGAAGTCGAGAACTGCGCAGAATTTTGCAATCATACGCATCACTTTACTGTCAATGGTACTGAGTTTATAAAGGAACACCCAGAAGCCGGAATGGCCACCGGCTGCATTGATCAGATACCCCAAGGCACAGTTCCCAATCAGTTTGGCACTTGGCCCTATGGCCGTGGCGGGTGGTGCCCCGGCAAGCAGGTGGACCCATGGATTGTGGATATCACTGCTGCTGTGACTGCAGGGCAACCCAATACCATCAGCTATCAAGGCTTGTTTAATGGCTCAGATTATGTACCACAACCCAGCAATTCCGGTCAGGGATTTGGGGCAAACATCAACATGCGTTCATACCTTGTCATTTCACAATAGGGGCCCAATCCCCCCAATCAATTGATGTCTAGGGCCAGACCTTTCGAAATGATGTGAGCGAAACAAGCTCAGGAACGGTGCCAAAGATGCATCGTAAACGATCGGAGTTGAACTAAAATCGCCACCACATTTGAAAGTTAGGCAGCGGGATAAAATTGGGGAGTTCGACCCCAAATTCTTCTAATAACTGTTGCGTTTGCTCATCGATGTCCAGATAAGCTGCGGTTATACCAAGTCGAATGCGATAAGTGTCCCACCCTTTGTTCCAGGCTGCACCAATCGAACCAGAGGCAACGGCGTCTGTAAATTTACCGACATGGATGGCAGAAAAGGATGAGTCACAATTTTGTAATCATTTTCAGTGTGAACCTATTTTTTTCATTTGATGCGCTCATCGTCAATGAGCACCGTGCAGTCATAATCGCTTGGCGATAAGGCAACTTTCTCACCGATTTAAACGGATGATACAGATGAAGGTGAACTCTAACCGTTCAGGGAAAACCTATTCCCGTCTTCGCAACAACAAAATGCCAATCAATGTCATGCCCCAAACAGACCATCCCGATTTGTAAAGTGTGGCACACCCCGTCTTGGGTTCCGATTCGCTCTCGGATACTTCTTCAGGTAGATCAACTGTGAACCCACCACTCAAAGTACTCTGTTGACCATCTGGTCCAATTACTGTCACATCGTGTGTGCCCACGGGTAATGCACTCGGAGAGATACCAGTGGCTGCAGTGTTTCCAGCCAACTCAACCTCTGAGGCCAACATGCCCCCAAAACTGATTTGCAGACCCTCTTCGAATCCGTCTCCGGTTACGGTAAAGGCCTCGTGAATGCCTTCAACGGCCACATCGGGTGTGATAGAATACAGTTCGAATAGATCCATTGGCTCTTCGGCCGTGTCATCTGACGGTTCGGACGCTGGCTCCGTAGACGGTTCGGTGGCTGGCTCTGTTGCTGGCTCCGAGGACGGTTCGGTGGCTGGCTCCGAGGACGGTTCGGGAACGCTTAAAGTTTCTCCAACGGCTCGAATAATCCATGATCCGGTGGCACCATTGCTTTGAAGCGTGGTCACCACATTATTGTCATAAAGGTAACTTCCAGCAGAAGGGGCCGAACTTTGAATTACGATCCCTGAAGAATCAATGAGACTGGCTTGTGGCCAATCATAGCCCGAGGATGGGTCAGGCGGGCATATCCAAACAGCAATTTCCCCACTGGTCAACTGCAGCGGGAACAACCCATTGGCGGGATCACTCAAACTCAGCTCGTTTATGGCCTGCGAGCTGATTGTCGCCGAAAAGCTTTCAGGCCCCCAATCCCAATTTCCATATGCACTTGGGGGAGTGCCAGGCTGGAGGATTTGAATGCCAAGTGTGGCAAGCACTTGGGTTCCATCTTGATTGCCAAATGAAGACGCCAAAAAAAATCGGATGCTTTGGATGTCCAGTGGATAATCAGATGGATCTGGTGTCAATACTGAAATAGCGCACTCTGGAAATTCAAGCCAAGCCACCCAATCTGGAAAAGCAAAAGTATCGCTGCCATTGTCATTGCGCAGAATGACCTCTGAAGCTTGTACCGTGGAAAGAAAAAGCCAAAACATGCAAACCTCTCGACAAAAGTCACTTAGTATTGTACCGCCAAAAATAAAATATGACCCATGAAATGGG
>JAYYJC010000357.1:0-4548 GCA_036146655.1 Myxococcota bacterium
ACGGCTTAAGACGCTTTAGCCCTCCCTTTACATTGCGATGTAGAATCTCGTCAAGTTGACCCCTTCTTCTCAGAACACCATACACGATATGCCACGCCAATGCCCTGTCTCGTTCTGTACATTTCCAATGAAGAGCAGCTCTTTCAATGGATTCATGCCTATCGACACCAATAAGTGTATCCAAAGCATATTGGCGGCCAGGATTGACTTTTGTACCCATGGTTAGTTGCCGTGCCTTATGGTGATTGACTGTCAGATTGCTGAATCTTGGCCATTTCAACGAGGTAATTCAAGTTGTCTTGACTTTGCATTCCTCGGACTCGATGACCACCAATGTATAAAGTTGGATAGGAGCGATGTTTCAGAGACAAGACATGAGAATACACAGCATTGTCAATGGAAACTTCACTTGTATTCCAAATACTCATGGCTTTTGACTTAGCTGAACCAAGAATCAAATTAGACAATTGTTCATCGACAAGTGTTTCTGAAACATGATGGGCATTGTCATTGATCGTGTCGATTACAATAAGATTGTGGTTGCTATTTTGAAGAAGGGGCTGAATGGTATCTAGGTAATTTAATACGGTTTGCTTGTGATTTGTGACGACAATCAGATGTATCTTTTCACCACTTGGCTGCAGTGCCTCAAACCAAAGATCCTGAAACTTTAACTGTTCAAGAATGCTTGTGTATTCTTTGTCTTTAGAAGCTAAAATGCAACTCGACTTTGCGTAAACTGTGGCAATGTCACATGCTTCTTTATCAACAATACATTCCGCAAATGATTTGGTTTGAAAACATGGCTCACACGGTGGAGATGAAAGATTCATGGCTGCGGTGAACTGCTGTATTTGAGTATCAGTCAACTCAACTGAACATTCAAAAGTTTCAAATAGCTTTTCTGGTGAAATACTCTTTCCAATGGGACTGGGTGGTACACCGAGTGTGACCTGTGTCGGCTTAGATTGAGTCGACGCTGTTATATGCGTGATGGGCTCCTCGTTATGAGAACAAGACAAGGAAAGGAGTGTTAGGATTGCCATTAATACTCACTGTATTCGTTTTTTTTACCAGAAAATTTAAACAGTGATTGGATAATAAGCGCAAAAACGCCGCCCACAGCAAATGAAATCAACATGAGAGTAGCTACTGATATGGGTTGTGCGATGACGCCGCCAACAAACAGCAAATCAAAACTTAAATAGTGTCCATTAACGTCAACCATTGGAAGCCGTTCTGCATTTTGAAGCCAGAACATTGCCAAAACTGAAAAGATGATGATGAGCAAACCTATAAGAAATCGCTGCATTGTGTTCATTTGTATCTCCAAAAACAAATCCAGCGGGACGAAGCCCGCTGGATTATTCTAACGGATTTTTATTTACTCGTCTGACTCGGAATCTGACTCAGATTCTTCCGAACCTTCAAGATTCTTAGAGAATCGCTGCATCAATGCACCGAGGGAGCTGCTTTCACTTTCGGTTTGAGTGATGGTGTTGCCAGATGCTTTAAGTTCTGAAGCATTGCGCTCAGACAACTTAATTCGTCGATCTTGCTTGAGTATTTGGGTGATTTCAACATTAAGCTCTTTACCAATTGGATAAGTGCTTTCCCAATTTTCGCCATTTTCAAGTTCTGAAACATGAACCAAACCTTCAATACCATCTTCAATTTCGACAAACAAACCAAAGTCAGCGTGGTCAACAATGGTGCCTGTTACAGTTTGACCAAGGAAGTAGCGTGAATCAACGCCTCGCCATGGATCTTCTGTAAGTGCACGGATGGAGAGAGAGAATCGTCGGTCAGCAAGATTGATATTGGTGACTTTAGCTTCAATTTCATCCCCTTTTGCATAACTGAGGCTTGGATCTTTGTCTCTGCTTGACCAAGTAAGGTCACTTTTATGAACAAGTCCATCGATGTTTTCTTCGATTTCAACAAAGAGCCCAAAATTGGTGATGTTTTTGATTCGACCAATAATTCTTGAACCGATTGGATATCGCTCAGCTATAGAGTTCCAAGGATCATCGGTGGTTTGTTTGATAGACAATGAGATTTTTTGTTCTTCTTCGTCTACTTCAAGTACTTTGGCTTGAACCCGTGTTCCTTCTTGGAAAAGTCGGTGTGGGTCGCGTTGCTGAGCTCGTGAGTCCCAAGAGAACTCAGATTGATGTACAAGACCTTCAATGCCTTCTTCGAGTTCAACAAAAGCACCATAATCTGTGATCGAAACCACATCGCCTTCTACAATACAACCAACTGGGTACTTCTGTGAAACATTTTCCCATGGGTTTGGACGAAGTTGCTTTAAACCAAGCGATACACGGTTGGTTTCTTCTTCGAAACGAAGAACCTTAACATCAAGTATTTGATTGACTTCAACCATTTCACGAGGATGACTCAAACGACCATAGGTCATGTCTGTAATGTGAAGGAGCCCGTCGATGCCGCCAAGGTCAATAAATGCTCCATAATCGGTAATGTTCTTGACTTGGCCTTTAAGTACTGCATCTGGCTCAAGGGTTTTCAGTGTTTCAGCGCGTTGTGCGGCGCGAGCTTCTTCAAGCAATACGCGTCTTGAGAGTACAATGTTACCTCGACGGCTATTAAACTTAATAATTCGGAAATCAAAGCTTTCGCCAATCAAATTGTCCAGTTGCTTGATTGGTCGTAAATCAACTTGAGAACCAGGAAGGAATGCTTTTACAGCATTGATGTCCACTGACAAACCGCCTTTTACTCGAGCGGTAATGACACCATTTACAATTTCTTGATCATTGAATGCTTGTTCTACACGTTCCCAAGCTTTCAGTTGGTCCGCTTTATTTTTTGAGAGACGAAGAAGACCTTCTTCTTGGTCCATTGAATCAACAAAAACATCATAAGACTTTCCAAGTTCGATTTCTTCACCGTGAAATTCAGAAAGTGGGATCAGACCATCTGATTTACCACCAACATCAACCATGACGCGGTCGCCCTCTATTCTGCGGGCAATTCCTTGAACAACTGAGCCTTCACGAACAAGGCTGGTTTCTTCTTCTTCGAGAAGACCATTGATGAGATCGATCTCATCATTTGAAAATAAATTCGACATATTTTAAGTAAGCTCTTCAGCATTATCGGAGAGTAAAAAATGACCAGTGTATTCATCGGTCATTGTGCCTTTTGTCCGGTTCAAAAGGCGCTCTCACTTATCCTTTTCAATGTACAATGTCAACCTTTCTGGGAGTCCAAAAGAATGTTCAATCGATTTATCTGTTGTTTCGCCGCTTCGGGAAAGTCCAGCAGTGGATCATTGGGATTTGTAAGACTATCCAATTGCGTTTCTTTTAGATAAGGGTAACGGGTAGCGAGATACCATTTGACAACTTGTGCGACCCCCGAAAATATACTTTGATGTGTGGTATCGAGAAGTTTGGCATCAGAAGCTCGTTTCAAGGGGGCAACTTTTCTATTTAGGTCTCTGTCATCACGGTTTTTTAGGTCAACGAGGACCTTTTCAAATTGTGCATTTTGATCTTTTTTCAGAACATCAGAAAGACGCCGCATTGCACGCACCTCAATATGCGCATCAACATAAACTTTAAGTTCAGCATCTGGTAAAACCACTGTTCCAATGTCTCGGCCGTCCATGATGACATTTTGAGATTTACCCAGCTGTCTTTGCTGCTCAAGAAGTGCGGAACGTACACCCGGATAAGCCGAAGATGTTGATGCTCTATCACCGACGGCTTCTGCTCTAATTTTTGTAGAACAGTCTTCGCCATCAACCCATACTTTCAGTTCATCCCCATCCCATTCAAACTCAAACTTAAGTTTTTGAGCAATCTGAGCATGACCTGCCTCATCATCTGCATCAACACCAGACTCTAAAGCCTTCAGTGCCACACTACGATACATGGTACCTGTATCAACATACATAAAGCCAAGTACTTTGGAGCACAACTGAGCTAAGGTCCCCTTTCCCGCCGCTGCCGTTCCATCGATTGCTATTCGAAACATTCGTGTTCCTCCGACCATCTCATAACGGCACCCAGACCAGAAAACAAGTTGGAAAAGTTAGGAAATGAAACTGAGATGCATTCAGCATTGGCAATTGTAGTTTCACCCTGTGCACACAGCGCAGCGACTGCAGCAGCCATCGCAATTCGTTGGTCATGTTGTGAGTCAACGAGGCCAGCGGATAATTTTTGTGGCCCTTCAATGATCATTCCATCCTCAAGTTCAGTGACTTCTGCACCAAATGTGCGAAGCATGGCGACTGTAGATGAAATACGGTCTGATTCTTTAAACCGGAGTTCACCTGCACCTTGTATTTGAGTCTGACCATGCGCTTGAGTGGCAAGCACAGCAATTAATGGAAGTTCATCTATCAGCCTTGGAATCAAAGATTCAGGAATAGGAAGACCATTCAATTGAGAGGATCGAACATGAATAATGCCAACAGGTTCTATGTCATCGATTATTGGTGTTGTTTCAATGTTGGCTCCCATTAAATCGAGAACCTCCAAAAGCCCAGTTCGAGTGGGATTAAGGTTGACATCT
>JAYYJC010000358.1:0-2534 GCA_036146655.1 Myxococcota bacterium
CGCATTGTTAATGAGGCAATGAATGGGGCCGAATGTCTGCACAGCCGCTTCGACAGCAGCCTTGATGTCGTCCACAGTGCGCAAGTCACAGTGCTGATAGAGCGGTGCTCTGCCCAAGGCTTGTAGGCGCCGTATCAGAGAATCTGCCGCCGTATCATCGATGTCCACAAAAAATACACGGCAGTGTTGGGCCGTAAATGCTTCGACGAGGGCAGCGCCGATTCCCGAAGCACCACCGGTGATGAAAATGTGTTTGTCATACAAGGAGGGATAAGTTGCTGCAGGCATTAGTGTGACTCGCGCGTAATGATGTGTGTGGATTGCCCAACAAGGAAACTCAAATCAGCGCCTTTGTCTGCGCCAAGAACGGTATCGATATACAGTTTGTAATAGCCGCGGTGGTAGGGCAAAGGTGAGGGTGACCATTTGGCCAAACGCCGGCTAATTTCCGCATCATCTACCTTGAGATGTAGGATCCGTTCATGGGCATTCAGTTCGATGATGTCGCCATTCTGAACAATGGCCAACGGGCCACCTGCTTCGCTTTCGGGTGCGCTGTGCAATACGACGGTGCCAAATGCCGTGCCTGACATCCGAGCGTCCGAGATGCGGACCATGTCTTTGATACCCTGCTCGAGGAGTTTTTTCGGAAGGGCCATGTTGCCCACTTCTGGCATTCCTGGGTAGCCTTTGGGACCACAGCCTTTGAGGACGAGAACAGAGTCTTTGTCGACATCCAAGTCCGGTGAGTCTATCCGAGCTTTGTAATCTTCGATGTTCTCGAATACCACTGCTTTACCGGTGTGCGTTAGTAGATCTGGGCTGGCAGCGCTCGGTTTGATGATGGCCCCTTTGGGAGCAAGATTTCCACGCAGGACGGCTATTCCAGCATTTTCGAGAAGGGGGTGGTCAAGCCTGCGGATGACATTGGGATTGAAATTGTCTGCATCCATATACTGTTCTGAGATGGGTGTTCCCAATGCGGAGGTGGCTTGGCCATCAAGGACATGGGCAATCTCTCTTTGTACTGCTGGCACCCCGCCCGCATAGCAGAAGTCTTCCATCAAAAACTGACCGGATGGCATTAGGTCCACAATCAGGGGAACATCGCGGCCACAGCGATCAAAATCGTCTAAGCTTAAATCAACGCCCACCCGTCCTGCAAGAGCCAATAAGTGCACCACGCTGTTTGTGGAACCCCCAATGGCTGCGGTGACCTTAATGGCATTTTCAAAGGCGGCTTTGGTGAGTATATCTGAGGGTTTTAAGTCTTCTTTCACCATCTGAACAATTCGAATTCCGGTCATGTGCGCCAAGGCTTGCCGACGGGCATCGACTGCAGGAAGTGCCCCGTTGTGTGGCAGGCAAATTCCCATTGCTTCTGTAATGCAAGCCATGGTGCTTGCTGTTCCCATCGTCATGCAGGTGCCTCGACTTCTGGACATCCCTGCCTCTGCCGACATGAAATCTTTCATCGACATCTCGCCGGCTCGAACCGCTTCCGAAAATTTCCACACATCGGTTCCAGATCCAATGTCTTGGCCTTTGTATTTGCCATTGAGCATGGGGCCAGACGAAACCACAATGGCAGGGAGATTTACGCTGGCGGCACCCATGAGCTGGCCGGGTGTGGTTTTGTCACAGCCGCCAAGTAGGACCACCCCGTCAATTGGATTGGCGCGGATGGATTCTTCGACTTCCATGGCAAGCAAATTGCGAAACAACATGGCTGTGGGGCGCATCTGTGTTTCCCCCAACGACATGGCTGGAAACTCAAGAGGAAGGCCACCCGCTTCCCAAACACCACGCTTGACATACTCGGCGATTTCTCTCAGGTGGGCATTGCAAGGGGTGATTTCTGACCAAGTATTGCAGATTCCGATAATGGGGCGACCGTCAAAGACATGGGCCGGATAGCCCTGATTTTTCATCCATGAACGGTGGATAAAGCCGTCTTTGTCAAGTTTCTTGTACCAGCTCCATGAGCGCAAAGTCATACTTTCTCCATAATCTCCGGACTATATTAATCGAGTTTGGGCCGGTATGGGGGCTTGTGATGCAAGGTTCACAACCTTGTCAAAAGAGACAAGGTCGCAATCTCAACCTTTAGTGTGTCAGCTGTGTCATCACGGCCATGCCACTGAAGCACACAATGAGGCCAATCAAGCCAACCAGATACCATCTAAACTCCTGCCACACACTCGGTGGCTGTGTGGCGACGCTCACAAGTTCAATGGCATTCAGTGCCGGTTTCCCTGATTTCCAACGGCTCAACCCGCTCAGCCGTGGAATAAGCATGGGAACTCGATCTCGATACTGGCAATACCGTTCTCCAAAACGATCTTCGCAAAACCTTTCTTGCAATAGCCGATTGGACACCACAGAATAGATCACCAGAATGGGGAGGAAGCCAAGCAAAAAAGTTTGGGATTGCCAGATGATACCCAAACCGGTGACTCCGAGGAGCTTTCCAAGAACTGAAGGGTGTCGAATGGCTGTGTAAGGTCCTGTGTCTACCATCCGAACAGGACCGC
>JAYYJC010000359.1:0-2739 GCA_036146655.1 Myxococcota bacterium
TAGGACACTATTTCCAGTTTAAGAATTGGTGTCTGGATTTTGGAAACTATTTTTCAATGTCTCGTGACAGTCGTTTCTGTGCTGTATTTTTGAGGTTTTACTTTTTGAACATGGATACCGTTTTGAAAGCCATCGCTTGTCCCAATGAGTCAGTAAAGATGTTTTGCGCAAGTGAAAATTTTGCTTTGAAATTACCCTTTCGCCGTCATGACCAATCTGTTGTGAATTCTGGCGCAAAGTGTGAGTTTGGCAAGCAGCCATTGGATCTGGTGCTCATTTAGTGGCACACAAAGACAGGTTGATTTTGATTTGGGCAAATAGATGCGGCATGACATTGACGAAGCACAGTGGGTTTTGTGCCTATGCCGTGTGGCCAGAAGCAAGCACATGGTGGAACCATGTCATTTGTTGTTGATTGGAAATTCTGCGGATTAAAAATTCAATTTGATAGACTTAACCCTCACGAATTTGTCTTTAAATTCTCAAAATTACGAGAGGTTTCAATGTCCAAACGTCCTTCATTTTTGCGGCGAAGCAAATCCAAAGAAGTCACTTTCTTACCACCTCAATCTATGAATCTAGAAGGTGAAGTCGCACATCTCGGTGCTTGTGTACATCGATTGGCAAGGCATTCTGAGTTTTTAGAACTCGACGAGACACAGTTGAGAGGCCTCCAAACCTTAAACCGAAAAATTACCGTCGAAGAGTTCACCCGACGGCGACCCACAATCGCCGTGGTGGTGGCTGTGCTGAAGGCATTGGCCGTGTTTTGAGCGGGGGCTTTCGCATCGTCAATAAGGTGTTTGATGGTCGGCTGGAGGAGTTGCTGGGTACACTGCAGGAAGCAATTTGGAAAGAACGACTTTCGCTTAAGGTTTGTTGAACTGGGTTTATTGGGTCAACTGAAGAATATAAAGTTCCGTGTGGTTCCAGTTTTGTAGGTGCCACAGCGCCCTTGCGCAATAATGGCGATGACTAGACTATCTCAGCTGCGCCCTCTGGAGGACACTGGGTTTTGATGATGTCGGAGTGTTCTGAGAACCACTCTTTGGCACCTGAATAGCCGCCTTCACTTTTCACCAAATAGCGGAACAAAGCGCTGTAGCTCCGCAACAGACCATCGGTAAAATAGTTGTAGGCCCATAGAGATTCCGCATTGATGTTGTTTTCTTCAATCAATAGTTCAATAATATCGGCTGTTTCAAGCAGTACTGATTTTTCTGGCTCTAATTCCATGGCCGGAAAACTGCATTTTCCATTGTTGACAGAAGCCACATAGTTGCGGACGGGCGGGCAGTCGTATATTGGCTTGAACTTATTTTGTAATCCAGCAGCAGATATGAATACAGCTAGTTTTGTACAAAATGGGCATCCCGCTTTCAAAAACAAGCGGCGCTGTCCTTCCGTTGGTTCAGGAAGATTTTGGGTGACATTAGTCATAGGAACTCCATGATCTGCGGTAGTTGAAAAGCAACTAAGGTGGTTTTATTGTATTTGGTTATTGTGGATGAACAATACTCTTTTGTCAGTTCTTTGATTTATTGAAAATATGAAATCAGGCTTCCGTTGAATTTTTTTTACCAGCCACAATAGAGTTGCCTTTTTTATTGCTGTGGCGAATGTGCTTGGGGGACACCCCTCAAATCGAACAGCTCACCCCAGTGCCCTTCAGCCCACAGTACCCGCCAGGGTTCTTGTCCAAGTACTGCTGATGATAGTCCTCGGCATAGTAAAAGGCCACATCTTGGCGAATTTCAGTGGTGATGGCCCCATAGCCCTCGTCTCGCAATCCGTCTTGAAAAGCATTCTTGGATGCCTCGGCGGCCTCGAGCTGGGCGTCGGTGGTGGCGTAAATCGCAGAGCGGTACTGGGTGCCCACATCGGCGCCTTGTCGGAAGCCTTGGGTGGGGTCGTGGGCTTCCCAAAAGACCTTGAGAAGCTGTGCATAGCTGATTTTGCTCGGGTCAAAGACCACCTGAACCACCTCAGTGTGTCCCGTTTGCCCACTGCAGACTTCTTTGTAGGTGGGGTTTGTGGTGAAGCCGCCGGCATAGCCCACCTGGGTCGACCAGACCCCGTCTTGCTGCCAGAACCGCCGCTCGGCACCCCAGAAGCAGCCCATGGCGAAGACGCCGACTTCGAGGTGCTCAGGGAAGGGGGCAATGGTGCTGTTGCCAGTCACGGTGTGAACGGGGTTGACCTGAATGACCACGCTGCTGCCTGGGATGGCTTCTTTTTGGGTGACCATTTTGGGGGTGGGACGGGAAAAAAGACCTGAAAACATATGTGCTCCTATGTCTGAGTATCTATCTGTTCTGTGGACGGGGGCAAGCCCTCAGTGGCATTCGATTGAAACCGAGGGGGCTCTTTTAACCACCGAAAGGTGATGTTAAAGCGCTCCCCCAACTCACTGGCTTTTGGCACGGCATGCCGCCAGGTGTGCTGCATTCGGCCACCCATGACCAGCAAAGAGCCATGGGCCAGTTTGAGCTTTTGGGTGTGCTTGCGGCGGCCTTTTTTAGATTTGGGCACCATCGTAAAGACTCGCTCAACGCCCAGTGAGATGGCGGCAATGGTGGGGTTTCGTCCCAGCTCCGGCTCGTTGTCGGCATGGAGCGACATGTGGTCGGTGCCATCTCGGTACCGGTTGATCACGAGGTGGTTGAAAGGCGTTTGACAGTGGTCAGAGACCGCGGTCATCAGCCGTGCAAGGTAGGGTGGCAGGGCTTTGGCGGGCAG
>JAYYJC010000360.1:0-10000 GCA_036146655.1 Myxococcota bacterium
GCGTAATGGCCTTCATGGAACAATGTCCGACGGAGAAGCTGGACGACCTCATCATTGTTGGGCTGACGTTGAAGCAGTTCATCGCGAATGTCCTGAGCACACTTCAGATCCACTTGATTGAGACAATCTAAACCATCAGAAGCAGAACGACCAAATGAATCGCCACCAAAAAAGAGACTTCCAATCCAAATTGCGAAAAGGCTATTGCTGAACCAGTTCTTCATAGTATCTCTTCTTTTGCTGGAGGTATTCTTCTGGCACATCGGCAGCCATTCCTTCAAGAAGTTCTTGACGGTATTCTTCTGGAGTCTTCTGCGCTTCAAGTGGATTGAACTTCGAACCAGATGCTTGGTTCAAGTCGGAGTCGTCTTCACCCCCACTTGACTCCGCATTCTCCCCATCACCACTGCTGGAGTCCATTTGCTGCATTTGCTGCTGCATTTGCATAAATTCGTTGAGTTGCTGCTCTAATCGGTCCCGCGTGTTCTGGATATTTTGAGTGGCACTTCGCTGCATGCCCTCGGTGGATAAACCCTTGCTGTTTGACATGTAATCTAGGGCTTGGCCCATGTCTTCTCCGGCTTGTTGTGCGAACTCTGATGCAGTCCCATCTGCTGTGGGTAAGGACTGTTCGATCTTTATGACATCTTGCTGAAGCTGCTCTAGGGCTCGCTGGAGTTGATCTTGCTCTCCCTGCTGCTGTTGGGCCAACTGATTGGAAGGATCTGCAGCAGCCTGATTTTGTTCAATTTGACTGAGCAGTTCAATGATGCGGTAGGTCCTGACCTGTATTTGTTCATTTTTTTTGACAAGGCTTGAGCGAGTCTTGGGTGTCAGATTGCTTCGCTTGATCATGTCCAAAGACAAGTCTCGACCCAATTCGGCATCGAACGCTTTTCCAATCGCAGCTTCACGCTCTCTGGCTTGAGCCGCACGCAAAAGGGCGTCCAAATCACTCACCATGTTCTCAGTGTACCGTATTCCACGGGGATGTAGCCCAGCACCAGAACCGACTTCTCTAAGGGTTTCACGGCCATCTGCTGAAGAATCTGTTGCCAAAGCCACAACCTCTTCCCAAAAACTTCCAAGCTGTTCGGCCGCTCCACTGCTGCTTCGCTGAGTTTGAAGCGCATTGGCCAACTGCTCTTGGTCATTTTGCGCTGCTTCAAGTTTTTCCATGACTTCTTTAATGAAGTCCATCATTTCTTCTTGTTTGGACTCTTGCCGAAGCCGTTGTTCTTCAACCCCATCTGCCATCTGAGAGATGTTCTCGATAAGTTGCTCTTGTAGGGTTTGACTTTGAGAACTGTTTTCTTGAAGGGCTTTCATCGCAGCATCAAGCACCTGCTGAGCTTCACTTGAACGAGACTCTACAAAAGATTTAAGGGCCCCATCTTCCAACTTTGGAGTCAAAGTACTCAACTCATCCAGCTTTCGCTCAATTTGCTCCAACATCCGCTGGCGTTCGTCTAATGTACTCTCATCATTGTTCAACAATCGTTGAAGCCGGTCAGCATCGTCTGCCAACTGATCAACTAAGCCATTCACTTGACGAAAAGCCACCCGTCTCAGCATCATGTCAATCAGGTAAACGGCCTTCTCTAAGGACCCCACTTCGTCTTGATGAAGAGACCGAAAAGTGTCAAAATCCGCTGGCTTCGGCTGTGGTCCCCCAGAACTGGTGTCATAAGTGCTGTAAGTGAATCGAAACAAACGGCCGGCATTGTCTAGAACATCATAAACCAACTCAGTACTCAAGATCGACGGTGGTGATGTTCCCCACTCGGAATCTACAAAGTTTTGAAGCGGTTCTAATCGATCATCGGCTGTTCGAGCCCATTTTAGCATTCCTTTGGCTTTGTAAGATGGGGGCTGGGCATCCACCAGAAAATCAGCTAATACCGGTATCATTAGTGCTTTAAGTTTCTGATTCAGCTCGAGAAGACGCTCTGCGTTGAGCTTCGGTCCCATGACTTTAAAGCGGATGGGTATGGATTCTCCTCGCTTTCCAATGGGTGCATTCTCAACCACACTGGACTCCAATGCCTCGCCTTCTAGTAATGCGGGCGGTTGGTTGTCGTATGCCACAATACGCAGTTCAACATCATCACCTGATTTTAGGCCAAGCAAGGCTGGAGATGCACGAAAACGGCCATCGATTAAAAGCCGGAGCGTTTCAGGTTGAGACAATATGGACTGTTGGGTCGACCCATCCACACTGACCTCAATGGCAACACGCTCAATCCCAAAATCGTCTGTAACAGCCCAAGGAACTTTAAATGTCTGGTTTATGGGGACTTGCTTTTGGGATGGCGGTTCAGTGAGGGTTACAATTGGCGGATCGTCGTCATCGACCTGAATGGGAAAGGTGTCTGTGCCAAACCACTTATCTTCCGAATTTTGAAATACAAGACGCCATTGACCATCTGAAACAATGTTCATTTGAAACTGAACATTACGACCATTGGTCAAGACGATGGGCTCAGGTTCAGTCTCGTTAATTACCAAAGCTGCAGCTTTATATGATGTGTCAGCACGGGCGCTAATGAGCACAAGTGAGCCAACTGGTCCGTGGATTGCACCATCAGAATTAGGGACATCAATAGGGGTCATTCGCGTGTGCTCAGGAAAAGTATAGCGCAGCGAAATGTCTCCGAGTAAAACTTCCTTGTCTGTCTCGACTTCTTCAAGGTCAGGGCCCTTGGTCAACGGCATATGTCCGGTATGAAATGCTGCCAAGGCAGCAGAAGGCGTAATGGGTAATACGGCCTCAAACATACACATAAACACCACAGCACCTGCAAGCGTTTTGATGCTCTTCTTCAATGCATGCGAACTGTGGACATCAGCAGGCATGCGCTCTTCAAGCAGTTCAACCACTGATACTCTGACACGCTCGATTAAAAATGCAGCCCCTTCAATGTGTGTCTGCATGGCCAAATGGAGGCGCCCCCTGAGAAGAGGAAACAACTTTTCAGTGCGATGAGCGTGAGCCTCGAGGGTTGCCCACATAGACCAATGATGATGCCCTCTCAATGCCAATGCAACGAGTGCCGCAGCAGTGCCAAAATAAAAAATGAGACGCACCGCACTCAAAGACCACCCCAAAGACAAGCTTGCAGCTGCAGCAGACAGCAAAAAAACAGCTGATGCCATGATGAGGCTTATGGTTTGTCCAAAGACCAACCACCTTAGTCGAGCACGCAAGCGTTTTAAAAACTGAAGTACGATGGCTGTTTGAGGCGTCATAACAAGTTGAAATCTGTGGAATGTGGGCGAGTAAAAGATACCGGTTGTGTATCCCGTGTGAAGCAGAATTTCATCCCTGAGCACGGTGGGTTTTTAATTCACAATTTCATACTGTCAAGTATTAGATTTTATCGATGCAGTCGAAACAAGACACATTCATTGCCATTGATTTTAAGATGACTTACGGGACTGGTTTGATAGAGATGTTTTAATCGAGTAGCTCGGTCATGTACACCGAGAGATGACCAACGCCAATCATTCCAATCCATACACCAATTGACGCATCCATACACACGGGTAAGCCGGTCAAACTCGTCTGTCTCCCAAAGATTAAAATGGGACAGGACTGGCTCCTGAGCAAAAGGCTGATTTTCATTAATCAATGCACAGGGCTCTGAGTATGCCGTATCAATGGATAAATTGGGATATTCTTTAGTAATCTGCACCGCAAAATCTTCCGGTTCTATCTGATATCTCTCATAAAGTTCACTCAATGCAGGAAGCTGCAAGACAACCACACAAGCCGGAGCCACCCACCAAGGTCGCATCATGGCGCACATGGTTAGCAAAACCAACAACGAAGGAACAGTATGCCGACTTCCATAGTCATTGAAAGACGACAAGAAAAAATGGGCAGCCAACAAATAAAATATACCGCTCCACCAGAAATGCCAACGGTTTCGTGGTTCGAAAAGAACGACATGAAAGCTGAGATAAACCAACATCAAAACTGAATATGGTGCCCAATAGTCATCCAAGCTGAGGTTCATTGCGAGTGCCAATAGATGCTCACCACTGCCAGGTATTTCGTTAACAAACAGGGTTTGGGCTGTCAGCAAAAGCGCTGTCAATCCAGTCACAAGCATCAGAAGAATCACATGGCGTGCAGTACACCTTAAATATAGGCAGAGACCGATGAAAACCAAGCCAATGACCCCAACTTCAATGCGCATTCCAATTGCAACACCAAGACAAATGCCTACTAATATGGATCTCAGTGTGTTTTGCATCTGAGATGTCAGAAAAAATAAGCCAAGACCAATAAAAAAGAATGGCGGCATCACATTATAAATACTCGTACTCCAGGCGGTATGGAGCGGGTGCGTGCTCAACAATAACCCCAGCATCAATGCCGGCCATGTGCGGTGTGTTAATCGCCTCAGACTTTCAGCCATTAAAACAATGCTGGATAGCCCGACGCCAATAGAAATGAAAAGCGCTGAACCATTGGTCTTTGGCGTAACAAAACCCCACAAGTACCACCACCATTGCATCGCCGGATAATTGGCGGTGTCACCTACATTCGGTTGGTCCAAATGTCTATAATAAATCAAGTAGTTGGCCTCATGTCCCTCGAACAAGATCTCATCGAGTGATCCCAGCCCCCAAATACGAATCCATGCCCCAATCAACAGCACCGCAGCCAATAAAGCCCAGTAGGAATGGCGCTTCATCTGCAGATGTGATGGTTCTGACAACCAGCGATGATGGGAAAAGTTCTGAAACATAGCCTGATCTGTATGGGGCTATGTATAGGCTAACCTAGTACTGTCTGTACAGACCAATCACGACCCCTTGGATCAATGAGTTCTGAGTTGGATCGATGTAAATTGGTTTCATGTGGTCATTGGCTGGCTGTAGGCATATTCGATTGCTTTCTCTAAAAAAGTACTTTACAGTTGCCTCACCATCAATCAATGCCACAACAATGTCTCCAGGACGAAAATTAGACTGGGTTTGGCGCACAATGACAATGTCATCCTCATAGATCCCAGCATTAATCATTGAGTCACCTCGAACTCGAAGTGCATATACAGGCGCACTGGTATCAGCCATTGATGCGTCGAGCCGTAGGGTTCGTTCATAGCTTTCCTCTGCTAAGATAGGTGCACCAGCAGCAACCGTTCCAATCAAGGGAACATCGATAACAGTGTCGCTTCTCTGTACGCTGGACTTTTCAGTCAAAATCAGACCACGAGCTGCACCAGAACCACTTGAAACCTTTCGTATGTACCCCTTCTTGATCAAGGCTTTGACATGATCTGACACACCATTGGTGGATGAGATACCCAAAGCATCTCCAATTTCTCGGTATGTCGGGGGAATGTTGTTGTGAAGTATTCTGCTTTGAATGTAATCCAGAACTTCTCTCTGTCTCTTGGACAAATCTTCCATGGCAAGGTTCCTTTGGGGATGAGGTGGTGGGCGGGAACAAGTACAACTCGGTTGCACGCAACTAATGAAGCTGTATACCTTATACTGAACAAACTTACACCTGTCAATCCTTTCAGTATAAATATAATCCGATACCCAGCAAGATGCTCACAACAACTGAGGTGATACGCATCGCCTTTTCTAGCCATGGTGGGCCCATTACAGACTTCACAAGTAGTGAGACACAAATCCCGCCCAAAAACACTGCTGAATCAACAATTGAATTACCTGTGCTCATCCCCACCAAAAGAAGCGCCAAACACAAGAACTCAGCACCAAGCCTCACAGACGACAACAGACCGATTACTCCCAATCCAATTCCAATGACCAACTCGACCATGCCCGGCTGCAGTGAATTGCCAAAAAGGAGGATTGGGCCACTGCACCCCAAAACGATAGCGACAGACTTTGGACTTTTTCGGTATCTTGAAGACAACAACAACAACAGAATAACTGAGAATACAATTCCGATGGCTTCTGAGGCGCAGAGTGTGCCCAAAAGCCATCTTTTGCGAAGCGACTTCGGAACCAATACCTCTGATGCAGATTGAAGCTCTGACCAGCCATTTGATAATCGCCAGTGTTTGTCTACAACTGCTTTGATGGGAATGACATGTTCAAAACTCAAGCGAAGTTCCCGCAGCCATGGCTCAGACTGCCAAGTGCCATGGAAGTTTTGTCGACGGCCTAAATCAGACAATGGAATGATGTCTGTGTCCAGTAATCGAATGGCTGGGCTCATCAAAAGCTGATGATTAAATATTGACTGTTCATCCATGTAAAGTTGGTTTATGAGCGCCACCTGATGAACTGACGAATCCAAGTCAGCGTCAAGTTGAACACGAAAAACAGCAAACTGACCTTCTTGCAGAAGCGTTTCTTGCGTCATGAGAGTATTTGTCCAAACCGCCAGATGGTCATTAAATCTGATTTTAAAACCATCTACAATTTCAGAATGCTTTTGCTCTAGCAACCGCAATGTCAACGCTTCTGAATCGGTCACATCTGGAAATTCTTCCTTTATTTCCAGCATGTCACGACGAAGAATGGTGAGGGGAAGTTCAAGCTGATACTGCACATGTATGCTGGTTTTGCGAAGTTCAACTTGCATTTGGTGTCCAACCACACGCGCATCAAAAGGATGCGCGTAAACAGCTGAAAGAAAGAATGAACAAAACAAGACCATAATCATGGAAGAAAAAACCTCAAATGTGGTTATAACGACTAATAGAGGAAAGATCGATATGCCCCCAAGTCCCCGTTTTGGTGGTTTTCAGCCACCACCTGAATTCACAAAAAGGCTTATGATTGGAATATTTGTCCTTGCAGTTGTCGAAATCATCGCTCAACAGTGGATAGGAATTCCGCTCAGCTCCATTCTTGTCTGGAAACCTTTTGGTGCTGGATTTCAACCGTGGCAAATCATTGGCAATTACTTCCTTGTTGCAGAAGGCCCCATTCAGCTGCTACTCAACATTTTAATGGTGTATTTCTTTGTGCCTCCAATCCAGCGCAAGTTTGGCCGAAAGGGTGTCATCAGATTGACAGCGTACACCATCGCTATCGCAAGCGCCATCGCACTATTTCTTGATGTGATCGGTGCTGTGGTTGTTGGACAAGCATCCGGAATAGCGCCGCTGCTGACAGCCATGTTTGTGGTTTTTGGACTGTCTACTCCAAGAGCGACAATCATGCTCTTTTTTATTCTCCCTGTTCAAGCCATTTGGATTGCGTATGGCGCAACAATCATGGCATTTCTTTACTTCATTACAAGCAGAGATCTTTCTTCGGCCCTCTGGCTCGGCGGTTGTGCAGCTGGTTTCGCTTTCATGAATATTGGAAAATTAGAGTCGTTCCGAAAAAACCAAGTTCGAAAAAAACACAAAGCCATCCAAGAAAGGGCCCGAAAAAAAGCCAAAGAAAAATTTACGGTCTACAAAGGTGGCAAGGATGATGATATAGGGCACTAGTCCTTCACCCGTAACCGTAAGAGAAGTCAATGCTGATTGTGACAGGGACCAAAAGGTCCGGAACCTCACTCTGGATGCAGATATTAATAGAAGCTGGGTTTCCATACATTGGTACCCCGTATATGGCCGATTGGGAAAATACAATCAAAGCAGCTAATCCAAATGGATTTTTTGAATCTCCACTGCGCAAGGGGATTTTTTATGCCACAAACCCTGACCCCAAAACAGGTGTTTACTTAAAACCTGGAGAGTTTCGTCGCCATGCAGTGAAAGTCTTCATCCCAGGCCTTATCCGAACCGACTTAGCTTACATCGACAGAGTGGTTGCCACCATTCGCCCATGGCGCGAATATGTGCACTCCATTCGGCGATTGCACAGCATCGAAGATGATCACTTTGCTGGCATTTCATCAAACAACGATGACTCCATCACACCATTGCTTAGAGCCCAATTTAAAAGAACGCCCATTCATCCTGTTCTTGAATGGTGGTCGGAAAACTTTTCACTTATACACAATTATGCCGTCCGAGGCTATGCCTTCAACTTGGTGTCATACAGTAAGCTTCTCGAAAGCCCAGAGGAGATTATTCCGCCTGTTATTCGCTGGGCAGGCGGAGAAAATGTCGATGCGGCAGTCGCCGTCGTCAACCCAAAAATGCGTACACAGGCACAGCCCGAAGTGAGTGACATCGACCTCCCAACAGACATTGTTGATACATTTGATGAGTTCCACAGCTACTTTTATGAACAAAGACCGCTGACTGGAACATTTTTGAACCGACTCAACGAAGTAGATGCCGCCTTAAAACCCATTATTGCAGCTCAAAGGAGCAGCGAACTGAAACGCAGGGAAAATCACCTGAAGACAATGGGTTTAACACCAAGCGACCTCAAGGCACCAGTGACATCAACAACAGATGCCGCCGCACACTATTCCAACACAGAAGAAGAATAGGGGTTATTCCGATAATGTGGCCTCAGTTGTGTAACGGCCATCCGCAAAGTGGACCCACTCTATGTTTCGAATGGTGTCTGTCCCTTGTGGCCCTGAAATCAGCACTCCATCCTCTATTGCCGTTACGGTATAGGTAGATCTATTCTCACAATAAATGACGGTATCTACGCCGCCACGGCCATCCAAAGTATTGTCAGCAGCATTCCCTTTTAAGGTATTGTCCAACGAATTTCCAAACAGATCACTCGGATTCTCCCCACTTAAGCTCAGATGCTGAAAATACTGTGAGCGATGCGAGTATTCCAGTTCTGGGTCAAAGGCCATGTCAAAGACACCAATAAAGTCAGGATGTATTGTAAAAGAAGTGTGTATGTATTCCGGTAAAAAGGCCCTCAGTAAACTCTGACCTGAAGGATCTTGTGCTTCAACTTCACTGCGGGTTTTGGCAATGTAAATCCCCCACATTCCCCCAGCACCTTCGTCCCAAGCGGCCCATAGTCCGTAATAGCTGTCAATGACAGAGGCAATGTATTCTTGAGCCAGAGAATCTTCACGGTCAAGCTCTTCAAGCCAATCTTCAACCTCAGGCTCGACCGGAATCCCCCATCGACCATCCACAATGGCTGCCCGGGCTTCTGAATCGAGTTCAATTTGGTAATCTGGCAGAGCCCCAGGCAAAAAAGTGCCAATTCCGGTGTCGTGTACCAAATGAAATATCTCCTCAAAGGCGGCATCCCGATGGTCGAAATTGCTGGCCATAAACCATGAGTCTCCTTCGACTGGAGTCTCTGAATCATAAAGTGGTTGCGCATCGAGTGGCGGTTCATTCCACTCTTGATGCGCACCATTTGGCATCACGAGAGCCGCACCATTGTTTGCCATCGCATTTGCAACGCTGGCTTTATCTTCTCCCCACTGAGAATTTGGTGCATTGGTTAGGAAAAAACGAAGCAGGTTTCGTGCCCTTAAAAGCTGAGCATCACTGACTTGATTTTGTGCAAACAATGGAATGACTCCCCCATTGGGTGCCACGATGGATGTGTATTTTAAAAAACCTTCCTCTCTAAAGTCGATAAAGTCACCTTGATTGGGGGTATCCATAATCAAGGTATTTCCTTCAAGACAAGTCGGATGAATGGCATTTGGATCAACCTCACCACTCAGATCAGTGGGCTCGTCTGTCCCAAAATCCAATGTTTTGTGCGCACATGCGACCCACATTAACCAAAGCATTCCCCCCCCGAGAACAAAAATTTATCCAGCGCAGCACAATCCTCAAATGGCTTTACGATACAATGATAAAACAAATTGAGGGGTTTTCTATGACTTTCTTAGCAATGATTCCATTTCTGAATGCTGCAAGTTTCACAGGTACTTATCTTTTGGTAGACAGCAAAGAAAGCTTGTTGGAGCAGAAAGAAGCGGCCTTAGCGAAGACACTTGATGCGCTCAATCCGCTCATGCGTTTTCCGGCTGCTCGTCGACTGAGTAATGAACCGCCTCAGTGCGAACAGTATCAAATCACGCCAACCCCCAAGGGTCAATCCGTTCAGTGTGACATACACCTCCCGCTATTTCTAGAGCCTGGCGTTGTAAAAAATCACACCACCA
>JAYYJC010000361.1:0-13696 GCA_036146655.1 Myxococcota bacterium
AAATCCAAAAGCGGAGATCCCTGCCACCCGCTTATCTTCCCATGTGCGTTGAGACTGAACCACTTCAAATGCCGTTTCGGCCAAAACAGGATTTGGGCTGCTCATATGGAGACTGGGTGCGATTTTCCAGTGCTTAAACTGACACAAGACCTTCAGCAATGCCGCACCACCAGCGGCTGTGATCAAATGACCCAAATTTGACTTCAAAGACCCAATTGGGGTTGGCTCAGTAAACACAGCAGCCATTGAACGCAGCTCAGTGGCATCACCAACAGGAGTACCCGTCGCATGGCACTCCAAATACCCAACGGAATCTGGTGAGAGATTGGCCTGTGCGTAGGCCGCCCGAATCGCACGCTGTTGTCCATCGGAACTTGGCGCAAGCAAGCCTTTGGCCCGGCCATCGTTCGACAGACCAACCCCTCTAATGATGCCAAGAACCTCATCCCCATCCGCACGGGCGTCCTCAAGCAGCTTCAGGGCAAAAATAGCACAGCCTTCGGCAGGAACAAGGCCGTTTGCATCTGAATGAAATGGCCGTGATTGACCGGTCGGGCTCATGGCATTGAGGGCACAAAAACCAACATGAATGAACAGATCATCGGCTCGATTAACGGCACCAGCCAGCATGACCCGAGCTCGACCATCGTGAAGCGCATCGCAGGCATATTTAATGGCATAGAGCGCACTGGCACATGCGGAATCCAACGCAAAGGAGGGTCCTTCAAGTCCAAAGATTTCTCGGAGCTTCAAGATTGGATACCCTGACATAAAACGATCTTCAGCCGGCGGACAGTGGTCTGAAAGCAGGGTCCCAAGCCATTGGTGCTCTGCAAAACGAGACATTTGATGGCTTGGATACGAGAGATTTCCAAGGATCACACCCGTCTGCTTGGGCTGAAGGTTTTTCACCCCTTCAAGCGCAGACTCTGATGCGAATGCCACCCATTGAAAAAGAGGATCCAGTTCGGAGAGCTCGGGGGCGCTTTTTGACACCGCACTGCTTTTAAAATGCCTGTCAAAATCTTGAACATAGCCACCCCGTTTGGACCAAGTTCGATCCGGTTGTGGAGCGTGTGATTCGCATAGAATCGACGCATCAGACACTCCCCAACGGTCAGATGTCGCTTCACGGATTAGATCTGTGCCATTCATGACTTGCGCCCCAAATTCGTCTGGAGTACAACCGCCTGGCAGCACACAGCCCTGACCGACAATTGCGACTGGGCGGAACATTAGCTTGACACTCCAGGGGCATAGACAATGGTTTTAATGCCGTGCAGTGCAAGGGTACATCGACCGTTGCCGGCAAACAGATAGGCAGAGCCGAGTTGCTGACGGCTATGAGTGCCCTCATCAAGAGAGAAGACACAACGGCTCGCGGCAGATACTGTATTGGCTCCAAACTCAACACGGTCAATCTGCATGGGAACCGAACTCTGCTGATGACTCTGCTCACGCCACATCAACGCCAACTGCAATGCCGCATCAACACCGACGGGGTCACAGGCAAAAGCATGTTCGTGCCAACCAAGCACATGAGCACCACTCAAATCCGCACGGTAGCCGGTATCTGAGTGAACGATTTGTTCCAGCATCTGAAAACGAGGTCCATGAAACAAAGATTCACCATAGGAAAAGTCAAAATCGTCTCCGTTGACCTCTGGCAGATCGAAGGGCAATGAGTCTGGGATGACCATTGACAGCTCTGCTTCGGCTTCGTAGAGCGGCACTTGGCCGTCAAGAAGACGCAAGCTGACACGAGATTGCTCAGATTGAAGAACATCAATTTGAAACCGCTGACCTGTGGTGGAGAACTCTGTCAATTTGACCCCTTTTAGGACTCGAAACTGGTGGATGGCTTTGACAAATGCACTGGGTCGAAAGGCACGAACGGCCTGCACGAAGTACTCAAGGACCATGGCCATGGGCAAAACCACCGTTCCCTGAATTTGATGATCAAGCAGTTCAGGTTGAAGCTGCTCATGCAAATAGATGCTGAACGATTGACGGGAATGGGCTTCAGATAAATTTTCCGCACCACCCAAAACCAATTCGACCGCATCATCTCCTTGGCATTCTAGGCAAAGGGCGTTGGCACCACCCGCCAGAGAGATCAATGGGACTCCCCGTGATTCAAAATGAGCTTTGAGTGCAGGGGTTACCATCCCGCCTTCCCAAGGCCCCCATCCAAGCGCTTTCACTTTTGCATCTGGACGAGTATTCTGAAGCATCCATGCCAGTTTGTTGAGGCTTTCGTTGGCAGCAGCATAATCAGATTGACCTTGATTGCCCGCTCGGGCGGCCACAGAAGAAAAGAAGCATATCCAACGGAGTGAGTCCCCCTTGGTCGCCTCAAGCAGGTGTCGAGCACCCATCACTTTCACACCATAGACCCACTCAAAATCGGCTGGTTTTTTATCGAGAATTCGCTTATCAGCCAGCACGCCAGCGCCATGTACCAATGCTGTAATTGGTCCAAGTTCAGCTCGAATCTGTTCGCAGACCGCAATCACAGATGCTTGGTCGGTCACATTCACCGTTCGGTAAATGGCAGCCCCACCGGCCGCTTCTATGCGAGAGAGGGTTTGTCTAATCTCTCGCTGAGCGAGAACTCGGTTTGCTTTCTGCCGTGCAGCCTTGGGTGCCAAGGGACTTCCACTTTGCTTTGCTTGATTGATGACAAATGACAAGACCGCAGGAAAATCAACGGCACCCGGACAGGGATCATCATCGAGTGGCGTACGCCCCAACAATGCAAACTTGGCTTGGCTTTGACCGGCCAGCGCAATCATGGTCTCTGCTGTGACCCCTCTTCCACCGCCAGACACAACACAGACATCGTTGGCATTGAGAATCACAGACTCCAGATTGAGTGGGGCCTCCATCAACAGCGGAACCACCCGTTTTCCAGTTTCTGGGTAACCAACTTCTAGTTGAACGCCCCCTGTCATGAGCTCCCGAACAATCAGATCCGCAATGGCCGTTCGACTTCGACCGTTGCATGCAATGTCAATTACTCGACAGCAGGCATTGTCCCATTCTTGAGCGGCCGTTTTGACGACACCCGATACCCCAGCAGCCAATGCAGGCTCGATGGTATTGAGTTCCATTCCAAAGGTCCCTCCCAAATCAATGGCAGCCACCAAGCCTTTGGGGGGCTGGATGAGCTGCTGGACACTTTTGAGCAACTCAAGCGCTGAGTTCTGAGCTTGAGTGGGGTCCTCAAATGTCTGCAGTGGGCGCAGATCAATCAACAAATCAGCACTCTGAATGTCAGGCGTTACTTGCAAGTGGACGCGTTGCAGTGCAATTTCAAGATCAGCCTTCAGCCGAACATCTGCTGCCAACACATGGATGCTGGCCTCGAACAGAGATGGACTACTAAGACCCGTCGCTGGCATGGCTTCGATTTCTAAGCGGTATCGACCCACAGCCTCAGACACATTGATTTCTGCGTTAGGGCTTTGAAGTTCAGCGGAGACATCGTTTGACGCCTCCGCTTTAGAAAAATTTGCAGATTGCTCCTGCATGTGACCCACAATTTGGCCCAATGTTTGAAGCTGAGCCATGGCGCCAGCATCAACCTCTGGAAGGTTTGGCGCCCGTTCTTGAACCGCTGAAAGGATCTCAACCCGTTTAATGGAGTCGATTCCAAGATCCCCTTCCAAGCTCATTTCAAGGCTTAAGGCGTCCGTTGGGTAGCCTGTCTTTTCTGACACCACTGACAGAAGCAGCGCAGACACATCTGGGGCATTTTCCGGATGTTGCCCAACAGCGGCCTGAAGAAGGGCTTCAGGACTGAGGTAGTCTAGGATCTGTCCGAGGGTTTGGAGCTGAGCCATGGCGCCGGCATCGACCTCTGGGAGATCAGGCGCACGCTCTTGAACTGCAGAGAGGATCTCAACCCGCTTGATGGAGTCAATTCCCAAATCGCCTTCTAAACTCATTTCAAGACTTAGGGCATCCGTGGGATAACCAGTCTTCTCTGAAACCACAGACAAGAGAAGTGAGTCGATTTTCGAACTGGCTTGTGGTTCCGTTGTGGTTTCACCTGAAGACGATTCTGAACTGCTGTCATCCAAATACGCTAGGATCTGACCAAGGGTTTGAAGTTGAGCCATGGCACCTGCATCGACCTCTGGAAGATCGGGTGCACGCTCTTGGACAGCAGAGAGGATTTCAACCCGCTTGATGGAGTCGATGCCGAGATCTCCCTCTAGACTCATTTCCATGCTCAGCGCATCCGTTGGATAACCAGTCTTCTCAGAGACCACTGTCAGCAGCAAGGCATGGATGTTCGTTTTAGACACATTGACGGCACCCTTTGATGAGGGTGCTTGGACCACACTGCCTGTTGGACTAGGCTCTGACAATACAGGTTTTGGAACACTGATCGGCTGTGCCGTGTAAACTGGCGCACTGGGTTCAAGCGGTTGTGTGGTCATAACGGGCTGTTGCGGTGGCGCATGGAATGCCGGAGGGGCAACCCCTGGAGCCACTGCTGGCTGAAATTGGGCGGGCGTCGCAACAGTTCCTGTGCCAGCAAGCTGTGCGAGTCCTTGAAGGCTGGCTTGCATGGTTTGAAGGTAGGCTGTGTGGGCCTGAGCCATGGCATTTTGATAGGCCGTATGGGCCATTGCTGTTTGCTGTTGGGCCTGCTGAAAAGCGTGAAGCCAGGCTTGACTAACCCCCTGCACAGGCACGGTCTGAGGAGGTGCTGTGGGTACAGGTGCACTCACACTAGGAGATGTCGCAACACTGTTAGTGGTATTCGGTGTTCTTGGCGCAGCACTTGATGCTGCGTGCGCTGGTGGTGAAGGCTTGGACTTTGCCATAACATCCTCAACGGGTTTGGGTGGATTGGGCTTAGGCAGCGCAGCAGCGCCTCCTTTTGGGGGATACGGCTTTCCATAGTTGGTGCCGTTAATCGGGATTGCCATTTTGGACGGCTCAGAGCTGGCTTGCTCAAATGGCAATAAATGATGCGCATATAGGGCTTCAAATGAGACAGAGTGTCCCAAAGTGTACAGCTGGGCTACTGAATTCAAAAAAGAAGACAGGGCAGACTTGCCCTTACGGCATGAAGAGATGGCCATACAGTCTTTGCGTCGTCTTAAAATTTGCTTGACCAAACCAGTTTGGATTTGATGTGGACCGACTTCGACGAAACAGCGCACACCGTCATTGGCCATTCGCTCAATGAGCTCTACATAGCGGACACTGGATGCGATTTGTCCAGATAAGATCGACCGAATCTTTTGACTGGATTTTGGATACGGCTCAGCGGTAGAATTGGCGTAGACTGGGATTTTGGGAGCTGAAACCTTTACGCCTTTAAGGAAATCCTGAAAGGGCGCCACGGAGTCGCTGACAACTGACGAATGGAATGCGGTTGCCACATTCAATCGCTGCGACAGCATTCCGGCTTCTTTAAGCAGCGTTTCCACCTGTTCTACGGCATCACTTGGACCAGAAATAACGGACTGTTTGGGTGAATTGTGATTGGCGATCACAACGGGCAAACCACAGCTGTCAAGCAATGGTTGAATCTTCTTTCGAGGGGCTTTCACAGCACTCATGGCACCAGGTAATACCGATGCATCGCGCATGAGCTCACCTCGTTTTCGAGACACAGCCACAAAATCTTCTGTGCTGAATACGCCAGAGGCATGCAGTGCGCTGAGCTCCCCGTAACTGTGCCCTGCCACGGCATCGGGCTTCACTCCCAACTCGTTGAACATGCGTAAAGTGGCCAATGACGCCAAACCAATGGCAGGCTGTGCCCACTCGGTTTGGGTCAGCCGTTTGGTTTGGGCATTTGCACTGTCAGAGTCAAAAGTGGGAATGGGGAACACCACATCGTGAACTGCGGTTCCATCATATTTTAAATGCGCCTGAGCATCCCACGCATCACGCGCCGCAGGATGTGCCATCACAAGCTCAGCGCCCATGTTAAGGTGCTGCGAACCCTGTCCTGGGAATAAAAAGGCCAATTTTCCTTCAAGAGGAGCAGTACGGTAATACACGCCGTCAGGTGTCGAGAAATCACCATCATTGAGCTTTGATGCCGCAAGAGAGAGTTTCTGCTCTAAATCCACCAACGAGGTGGCCACAATGGCGAGACGGTGATGACCAGCGTTTTGTTCCTCAGCAGTCTGCTTGGCCAGTTGAGTGAGGGGCTTGTCCCCGAGGCTACTCTGAACGGTTGTCAGTTGGTCTTTTAATGCATCAACCGAGTCAGCAGACCAGACCAAAAGTTCGCAATCCCAGTTTCGAAATAGTTTTGCTTTGTTTGGGCCTTGATACTCTTTAAGCGCCACATGGAAGTTTGAACCACCAAAGCCCAATGCACTGACGCCAGCACATCTGGGAGATTGATTGCTGTGTACCCAAGGACGCAATTTGGTGTTGATGTATAAAGGGCTCTTCTCAAGATCTAGATTTGGATTGGGTGCATCCACTTTAATAGTCGGAGGAAAAACACCGTGATGGAGAGCCAAGACAGCTTTGAACATCCCTGCGGCACCTGCGGCCGCTTTTGTATGTCCGATCTGAGACTTCACACTGCCCAAAGCACACCATTGTTTGCTCTCGGGATCGGCCTCTTCAAATACAGCTTTAAGCCCACCAAACTCCGCTGCATCTCCGGCCTTTGTTCCTGTACCGTGAGCTTCGATCAGCTCGACAGAGCGGGCATCGATTCCAGCATGAGCATAGGCCCGGCGAATGGCTTTGGCTTGCCCGTCTGCGCGAGGGGCATAAACCGATTTTGCACGGCCATCAGAAGAACTTCCCATACCCGCAAGAACGGCGTAAATGGGATCGCCAGATTTCTCTGCATCAGACAACCTTCGTAGAGCAAACATGCCGATGCCTTCTCCAAGAAGGGTGCCGTCGGCTTGATTGGAAAATGGCCGAACATCTCCTGTTTTTGAGAGCGCTGGGGTCTTTGAAAAGCACATGTGCATAAAAATATCATTCATGGTGTCGGCACCACCGACCAACACAAGATCTGAGTCACCCAAATAGAGTTCAGAAACACCCATACTGACTGCAGAAAGAGTTGAAGCGCACGCAGCATCTGTGACGCAATTTGTACCGCCGAGGTCCAGCCGGTTGGCGATTCGTCCGGCAATCACATTGCCAAGTAAACCTGGAAAAGTGCTTTCCTGCCAAGGCACATAATGATCGGATATGCGGGCACAAATTTGCTCAACCTCTGACTCTGGGATTCCATGTTCACGAAGAGACTTCACCCAAACGGGACGCTGAAGACGGGCCACCATATTGTTGAGCAGTTCCTGTGAAGAGGTTGCACCAAGAATCACAGACACCCGATCGCGGTCGATGTGGCTGAAATCACCCTGACACGCATCATCGAGGCATCTTTTGGCCACGATGAGTGCAAGCAGCTGAGTGGTATCTGTTGCGGGCATGATGCTTGGAGGAACACCCCAACTCAGAGGGTCAAAATCCACATCAGAAAGGAAACCTCCACGCTTACCGTAGGTTTTATCTGGGGCATTGAGATCGGCATCATAATAGTCTTCGATCAGCCAGTGACTTTCTGGAACATCAGAAATGAGATCTTGGCCTTGAAGAATGTCGTGCCAAAATCCGTACCGGTCTACAGAGCCTGGAAAGATGGCCGATACACCAACAACGGCCAATGGTTCACGAACTGTGCTCATCTTTATACCTCCACCGCAAGTTGTTGCGGACGCACATCAAATGCCTCAAGGGGCAGGGCTACCCCGAAGCTTCGAAGTTGCTGTGCTCTTGTAATTATGGCTGCGCCTTCCATAAGGTTGAGCGCCACTTGAGCCACTCGACGGTTGCTCACACTGTCAAAGAACGACCCAGCAGACCACGCATTAAAAGCCCCCATCGCCGGCCCACACCAGATTTGATAATCCAGCTGTCGCTCCGACTGGCCTGCAATTGCCCATTTGCTTGACTGTCCCAGATAGGAACGAAAAACCAATGCCATCTGGTGCTTCGGCTCGAGCAACGCACGGTCAACCTCTCTGGGGTCACGGTTAGCCCAGTATTGATGGGTTGCAGCCCATGCCTCATCGATGCTGGTCTTGAGAATGCTCTTCTCAAGAAGCTGGCGCTCAGATGAGGGAATCTCAAAGAGAGAAGAATACTGCCGATACAGGTCATAGAGCTTCTTTGCCCTCACACCAAACATGCTTCCTCTTTTGAGGACCTGAACCTCAACACCGAGCTCAAACATATCTGCAGCGGGTGCCATCACCACATCCGCCAAACCTGCTTTTGCCAACATCATCTTTCCGCTTGGATGAAGACCGGACTCGACACAGCCTTGGTTAACAGAGCCCGTAAGCACATAATCGGCACCAAGGGCAAAGGCGGCTGCAACCGCTCTGGGGGTACCAATACCGCCTGCAGCACCAAGCCGAATGGGGCGTTGGTACCCATGCTTCCGTTGGATTGAACTCCTGAGTTCCGAAATGGTAGGAAACAATGCAGACAACGCTTGGTTATCGGTATGACCACCAGAGTCTGACTCTACCGTAAAGTCTTCTGCCACGGCTACATGGGGCGCCAGACGGGCTTCTTCTGTTGTTATAAGCCCATGTTTTAACAAATGTTGGACCATCTCAGATGGCGCAGGTGACATAAAATGTTGGGCCACTTCAGGCCGTGATATTTTGGCAAACAGATGATTCCGCCGTGCGATCGAACCGTCAGGTGTTTGATGGAGGCCATGAAGGGCATACCGAACCACTGCGGGAGTTAGCTTCATATACGCCGCAGCGGAAACCCGACGAACACCACGCTGAATATACAAATCGGCTGTGGCATTTTCAACATCAGGCTCATTGGGTGCATGGATTAAGTTAGAGCCCCAAGATTGCCCGTTCTGATCGAGTTCAGAAAGCTGCTCGATGGATTTGGCAATCTGATCAACAGAGAGCCCTGCTGCACCAAAAAAACCCAGCATGCCAACCTTTGCCATTTCTTTGACCAGCGAAACAGTTGCAATTCCATTGGCCATTGCACCTGCCACATATGGAAACCGAAGTCCATGCGCTTCACCAAAATTGCGACCGCCAAGCCACTCCGGATAAAGCGGTGGAAGCGAGGCGATGAGTTGTTGGGGATTTGGGGTTTCAAACTGAACCCCTATTGCTGTTTTGTCAGCATTCCAGACCACATGCGTAACTTCACGCAAACGGTGGGATACCCGAGCCAGGCTTTGTGGGGTAAACCGTGCACCATTCGGGTGACTGTTCGAATCTGATTTAGGCGTTGAAAGAGTCATGTTATATCGCTAGACAGCACATAATAGCCCAACTCTATAACCGATTTTTTCCTATGATTCACCTCCTACTCTGGCACCACATCAGTCATGCCGCTGCTTTTGAGCAAAACCCACTCGGGGGAATTTGGGGTTCTCCCGCACTCAAAAGCCCACATGCTGCATGGTGGAATCCAGCAATGCTACCCGCTCACAGGACTTCTTTGGTTCTTGGGGGCGGCATACAAATGGGGCAACTCAATGTAGAAGCTCCCCAAAATTCACAGCGGTATACTGGCATTGGGCCAATGGCGCACTTCGGGGCTGTTACTCAGATTTCACGCATTCGCCTTGGTTTTTCCTCTGGCATTCCGTATGCCTTATCGGGACAAAGCCAGAGCAAGCCCGATTACTTTCTCAACTCGGCTCGAATCGCCATCGCAAGCCACAACCTTGCCATTGCAACTGCACTCCAAAAATGGACCTTCGGTTTCGGCACAAACATCTACCAGGCCAGCTGGCAATCGTCTCTTCGAAGCGACGGATTATACGACTATGCCCAAAGCATTCGAGCCACAGGCCTTCAGCCAAGTTACACTGATGCACAATTGATGCAAGAAGCCTACGCCATTGATATTGACATTGATGGCCAAGACCATGCGGTTGGCTTTGGCTTTGGTTTGGCCTATCAATCCGAAACATGGCGCTTTGGGCTCGCAGGCAATCTGGCACCCACTTTGAACATGTCAGGCCAAACCGTCTTGACCTTTTATTGTCCACCTGAAAGCGATCCAATGGCAAGAGAAAATGCACAAGATCTCGGACTTTGTACTCAAAAGTACACTGGGCAAGGCCGTCACCTGCTCCCCCTACCACACCGCTTTCATGTTGCAGCACACCACCAAAAATCCGAACGCCAAACAGTATGGCTTGCGATTGGAACGGTTCGTTGGGAAAGATATCAGGACTTCGAACTCATTCTTTCAGACTTTACCGAAGATCCGGAGTCCCAAAGTTTTATTGAAAAACCCAGACCTTGGGCCCGCAACTTGAACCCAAGCTACTGGATTCAACTGGGGACAGATCATCAATTTTCCAATTGGATCAGCCATTTTCGAATTGGGATGGACAGTCCAAGTGTTCCAAAAGAAGCCATGAACCCCAACAACAGTGATTCACTAAGCATCAGTTCAATGGGTGGGATTTCCCACAGGGTAGCCATGCAGGAACATCAGAAATGGACTATAGGAATTGCAGCAAATGTGAGCTATCGCTTACCAAGGCAAATTGATACAAGTCTCTTTTCGCTAAGCGTAGACGAACCGGTACTGGAATCACGGTACAGGTGGCCAAACGCTGAGGGCCGTTACACAGGATATGTGGCAGGCCTTGAGGCTTACATTCGCTATACACCTACCTCCTCACCCCTATGAAAGGCACACAGATATGGTATTTTTTTGGTCTTTCCTCGTTGGAATGGCGGCCGCTGATGAGGCAGCCGAAAAGCCAAGTATTGAGTTCGAAGCTTATGAACTTGACAATGGCCTCAATGTCATTCTCAGCGAAGATCACTCTTCTCCTATTGTACAAGTAAACATTTGGTATGATGTCGGTTCCAAAGACGAACTTCCTGGGAAAACCGGATTTGCTCACCTGTTTGAGCACCTCATGTTTCAAGGTTCACTTCACTTTGACGATGACTACTTCGTGCCCCTCCAAGCGATTGGAGCACGGGTAAACGGTACAACTAATTTTGACCGCACCAATTATTTCGAAGGCGTTAGCAGCGAATACTTACCACTCGCTTTATGGATGGAAAGTGATCGGATGGGCTATCTCTTAGAAGCCTTAAGCGAAGACAAACTCACCAACCAAAAGGATGTTGTACGAAACGAACGCCGACAACGCTATGAAGTTCCACCTTATGGAGAAGTTCGTCCATGGCTATTCGAAAACCTATACCCTGAAGGCCACCCGTACCATGTCACAACAATCGGTAAACATGAAGATTTGGAAGCAGCGACAATGGACGATGTCCGAGCCTTTTTCAAAAAGTGGTATGTACCAAACAACGCCACACTCACCGTTTGTGGAGACTTCAATCCCGATGAAGCAAAGACACTGATTGACAATTACTTTGGAGAGATCCCAAGAGGAGAAGATGTTCAATCGTTGCAAACAGCAGATCACCAGTTGACGGAAGAAAAGATCATTCGCAAGGAAAAAGAGGTCCCCGAAGACAAAGTTTGGATTGCATGGATCACCCCCGCTCTATATGCCAATGGCGATGCAGATCTCGATATCTTCTCAACACTCATAGCAGACGGCAATGACAGTATCTTAACCAAAGCACTTGTCTTCGATCAGCGGATTGCCAAATCTGTTGTGGCATACCAATCATCATCTCGTCTTCAATCCATATACTTAATGGAACTGACTGCAGCAAAGGGCCATACCACTGATGAACTTGTAGAAGCGGCGGATGCCGTTCTTGAACAATTCAAATCAGACGGAGCAAACGCAGAAAATGTGGAGATAGCCAAGAACAACTGGGAATCAAACTTTTATTGGGGACTGCTGAACATATCTGGTAAAGCGAACATGTTGTCCTCCTACAATACTTTGACCGGTGACCCAGGTTTTATGAACAAAGACATACAGCGCTATCTTGATGTGACCGCAGATACAGTCAACAGCACAGTCCAAAAGTATCTCGGTTCAAATCGAGTTGTCCTCCATGTCAACGCCCCAAAGGCAGAGGAGTAAATCATGTATTCAGCACTATCTTTGATTTCATTACTCACGGCATGCGGTCCAAAAACACCGCCACAAGCCCCCACAGCAATGGTTCGTCAGTTCAGCGAGCTGCCTCAGCCCCTAGCTCCTCGTGCTTTCCAGCTTCCAGAAGTTGAACGAGGAGAACTGGACAATGGTATCCCTGTGTTGCTATCGCAAAACAGTGAAGTTCCCCTGATATTTGTAAAGGTTGTCTTCGAACCAGGTGGCTGGTCCGAAACCAAACAACATGTGGCCAAAGCAGCCATGACACTAATCGACAATGGTTCAGGTGACTACAACGCAGACGCATTTGCACAAAAGCAAAGAGAACTCGCAGCGTCCGTCTATGCCAGTAGTAAACTGGATTACTCCGTTGCAGGCGTAAACACCCTTAAAAAGAATATGGACGACAGCATCGGGCTTCTGGCAACCATGTTGCAGGCACCTGCATTCCCCAATGAAGATTGGGAGGAAGAGCAACAACAGCTCATCCAAAACATTCAGTCTGCACAACAACAGCCAAGCGCCATTTGCGCCAATGTGTTCAACCGTCTCCTGTATGGAGACCAATATTTAGGAACCATCGAAAGCCCAGAGGCCATGGCGCAGATTAGTACCAAAGACATAAAAAGATGGCACAAACAGAATATTGTACCTGCCAACGCAAAAATTGCGGTTGCTGGTGCAACCACGCTTGAAGAAATCATCCCCGTACTCAACCAGCATTTTGGACAATGGGACACCAAAGGTGCCGTTCTTCCTGACAAGCCCCAAAGTACGACATTGCCAAAAGCAGAAAGCACTAAAGTATACCTCGTAGACAAGCCCGGAGCGGCACAATCCGTGGTTCGTTTCGGGCAATTTACTTTGGCTGAGTCTCATGACGATTATCTGGCGCTCGAATTGGCAAACGAAACGATTGGCGGGATGTTTATCGCACGGGTCAATATGAATCTTAGAGAAGACAAAGGCTGGACCTATGGAGCACGGTCTTGGCACTACCCCAGCTTTGTAACCAGCAGGTGGGCATTGTCATCAAACATTGTCACTGAACATACGGTTGCGGCAGTTGCTGAGGTCAGAAAAGAACTTCGGCAAGCCCAAGAGGATCAACCAATCACATCAGATGAACTGACAGCAGCCAAAGGCAACATTCTCGGAAGCTTCCCACAACAGTTCGAACGGCCAGACAGCATCTTAAATGAAATCATTCGGCTTGAGACCTATGATCTCCCGACGGATAGCCTTAAAAGCTATCCAGATGACATCCGAAACTTGGATTTGGCACAAGCACAAACCGCATGGAACAATTACATCGACATTGATCAACTTTTAATTGTCATCGTCGGCGATGCAGAAAAGATAGAAAGTGGCTTACTTGAACAGGGGCTTCCTGTCATCCGCGTCGATGAAACCGGTCAGAAGATCGAATGATCACATCAGTACGCAAGGAGAAAAGATGGGCATAGAAAGCCAATACATTTGGATGGATGGGGAAATGCTTCCCTTTGAGCAAGCCAATGTACACATTCTCTCTCATACCCTCCATTATGGATTGGGTGCCTTTGAGGGAATTAGGGCCTATCGACAAAAAGACGGTTCAGGCGGAATTTTTAAGCTTGACGAACATCTTGAGCGGTTATTTGA
>JAYYJC010000362.1:0-16188 GCA_036146655.1 Myxococcota bacterium
GTTCCACCGTATAAAAGTACCCCAAAAGGTATCAAATACCCCACAGCTCTTATCGATGCGGCCGCTTGAGTGGCCTTAAGGTTTGTCACCATTCCGTGCAAAATAAAAGCCGCAGCAAACATCACACCGGCTTGAAAGCCGCCCCCAGGGCCAAAATCGCCATGGAATTGCACATAGAGTGCAAAAAGCAAGATGTATGGGATCAACATCTTTGCACCCACCAATGCAATGGGGTCTTCTTTTTCAATGGTTTCCACAATGGACTTCCGTGAACTCCCACCAAGAAGCAACATTACAGCCACAGCGGCCGTAAAGACCACAGTGGTTTCCCCAAATGTGTCGTAACCTCGATAGCTTGCCAAAACAGTGGTAACGATATTCGGAATGTGTGAGTCAGCGTAAGATTGGTGTATATAATGCGCAGCCGTCGCACTGGTGTGAATGGGGGCATCTGCTATTCCAAATGCCGGAAAATCTGCTGTGGCGTACAACAAGGCACCACCTGTCAGAAGCGATACTAGCAGTGGCAGCGTTTGAGGCTTTACGGGAGGCGACTCTTTGTCCGTTGTCAGATGAAGAGTCACAAGCATTAGAACGGTTGAAATCCCAGCCCCGACTGCAGCCTCAGTGAACGCAACATCTACTGCATCCATCACCACAAACAATGAGGCTGACAACAAACTGAAGATACCAGACATCATGACGGCAGCGAAAAGGCTCCGTGTCCGACCAATCAAAATCCCAACCATCAACAAAAGGGCAAAGAGCAGAATGGTAAATGTTTCAATCAGGATGGCACTCATGAGGTGGCCTCCTTCGCAAGGGAGGCTTGTGCCTCTTCAACTGCCAACTTGAGCAATACGGCATTCGAGTCGAGTCCCCCAGGCAGAAAATCTTTTGTGGCAAAACCAGACCGCGCCTCAATGATGGACTGAAACTGTGAATGAAATTCACTGGCCTGAGTCTCATTGAATGGTGGACGCAAGTAGGCAATTTGGAGCTGCTCTCTGCTGGTTAATGTCGCATATTTGTTTAAGCTCAATAAGCACCCCTCACATTGAGCCTTCTGCTCAGCGATGGTGCCTTCGAGTTGAACTCGAGGAATGTCTTGGGCAAACCGTGTTTGACGAAGCATTTCAAGTGGAATGGTGTCCATTCCAACGCCCTGTTCAAGTGCAGCTCGAGCGACGGCGTGTCCGGCAATCGGACTGGTCACCAAAAGCAAGACAGCAATTGAAACAAGTTTAATCACCACCAAAACGCGGTAATCCAGCGGCCCGTCAAAAGCCACAGCCAAGACAATCATACCAAGAATGGTCAGGCCAGCACCAAGGGTGTCAGTGACCCCACCTGCATGGGTTCGAGCAAAAAAATCTGGAAGTTTGATTAAGCCGACCCCACCAATCAAACAAATAAGAGTGCCAAAGAGAACAATCACAGCCCCAACCAATGTCAGACTACTCATTCGTCACCTCGGTTTGTTGCTGCGCCGTTCTAAAGTCAGCGTATTTCAAAATGGCAATGACAGAAATAAAGTTCATGAGGGCATAGACCAAAGCAATATCGAGGAACTCTGGACGCTCAGTAAAGAAACCGAGAATTCCAATGAAGAGAACTGTTTTGGTGCCAAACATGTTGGCTGCCAGAATCCGATCAAAGACCGTCGGACCAAGTCCTGCTCGCAATAAAGCAAGGCCCATTGTCACAAGAACCGCAATGCATGCTGCCGCCAATAGATAACTAGAGATGCTCACTCGCCCTCCAGACGCTGACAACGCTCACCCATTTCACCACCATCTTCGAGATCCGCAGCGCCATCGGGGGAAATGGCGTTGACCAAAATGTAATGTGCATCATCGTGCGCATATATGTCTACACTGACAGTTCCAGGGGTCAGCGTAATGGAATTGGCAAAGACGACCCGACCTAGATTGCTCTTTTGTTTTGCGGGGACAATGGTCCAAGTTGGCTCAACGGGCTTGAGTCCCAATATACGTTGTAATACATCGATGTTGGCTGAAATTATGGCACCAATCAACCAAGGTCCGTAGGCCAATGGTCGGCCACCCCACTTGAGCGGTTGTCCTTCATCACCAATCACTTGAAGGCGCCATGAAACCCAGACACTTAAGCCCACAGAGAGCACACCAAAGGCAAGCAACAACGGCTCAAAGTGACCAGACCAAGCCAACCAGACAATGGTCAAGAGAACAAGCAGTCCAACCACATAGATTTTTTGAGGGCTTTCTTCGGCCATACACAACTCCGAATTAGTCAACTTCTAGACTAGCACCTTCGTCTACAATTCCATTGTCCATTGCCAATCAATCAAATCAAAAGGCATGCTTCGACCGACATGCATTAAAAAGATGTCGACACTGGTGGACCATGGGGAACTTTGCGCACAATGGTCCATGAAAGTTATTTTTTTGAATCGAATTGCGCCGTTAAATCAAAAACATCACTTCGAAAAAATCATCTGCCTTATGCGGTATATCAAACGGCTCATGAGTGGTCCATCTATCGTACTTTCAAGGTGATTAATGCCAACGCTGCACAAACGGTCGCAATAATCCAGACTCGGGTGACAATCTTGGTTTCAGACAATCCATGGTGCTGAAGTGTGTGATGAAAAGGCGCTCGATAAAAAATTCGTCGCCCTTTTTTAAGCCCGTAACGCTCTTGAATAAGTGTGCTGAAAAGTTCAGCGACAAAAATGGCCCCCACCAAGACAAAGAGCGCTTCTTGTTTGATGAATAAGGACACAGCTGCAATGGCCCCTCCAAGCATCAAGGAACCTGAGTCACCCATAAATATCTCAGCTGGATAGGCATTAAACCAAAGAAAGGCGAGGCATGAACCAATCAATGCTGCACAAAACACACTGAGTTCCCCCACTCCGGCAATTTTTTGAAAGAGCAGATGATTGGCAAAGATTTCATTGCCAAGCACATACGCAAAAATTCCAAAAACCAAAAACACCAAAAGAGATGGAACGGTGACCAAACCGTCCATTCCGTCTGTGAAATTGACCGCATTTGTGATGAATGACACGACCAAGGCGGCAAAAGGGATGTACAGCCAGCCAATATCTACCAGTGCCACTTTGAAGAATGGAACATGAATCTCTGTGGCCATGCCGTCAGTAAAAGGGGCCAATGAGGGGCCAAAGGGGTATACAATCAACAGCCCTAAAAAAGCCCCCATTCCAAATTGGGCGAGATATTTACCTACTCGAGACAAGCCCGCATCGGCATCCTTACCTTTGACTTTCTGAATGTCATCGTATGCGCCAATCCCAAAAAACCAAAGCATGCACAACAAAGAAGCCAAAACCCGAATATCATCAAGACGGCACCACAACAAAATGGCTACGAGCGCTGCTGCGAGCAGGATGAATCCCCCCATGATGGGCGTACCTGATTTTGACTGAGTGTTGATGTCTCCGTAGCTCCTTTCTGATGAACGGAATCCTTTGCGATAAAGGGTATTGATGATGGGACGACCTGCAAAAATCCCGAATAAGAAAGCGGTCAAAAAAGCAAAGAGAGATCGAGCGGTGATGTACCGAAAAACAGCTGGACCTCCGAAACCTTCGATGATGTCAGACAGGGCAAGTATCATGGTCTAAAAGTCCTCTTTGAGATGCTCACGGCCGGGGAGGTCTCGAAAGGCTTCTTTGATTGGAAATGAAGCGCGGTAACCATCTGAAGTTCTCAATACTTCGTTGCCTTCGATGGCAGCTAATTTGGGTGCTAAAACCCCACGGTCAACCATGCGTGTTAGCCCTCTGAGGAGCGCTTCTCGGACCTTCCAATTCGGGTCATAGCGACGGGCTCGATAGGCTTCTGCGAGTGCATCGTAGTCGTCGACAATTTCAGCAAGGGTCCGAAGTGCAGATTGCCGGGTATCAAATGCCTTGTGCGTGGAAAGACGACAAAGAGTTGGGATCAACTTTTTAAAAGCGGCTCGATCGATTTTAGCCAGTCGGCCAATCGCAGTGATCGCTTCAGCACGAGCCTCAAAATACGGGTCACTTATTCCTTCCTCAAGGCAACTGACAACATTTTCATTGACGGTTTCAAGCAACGCAAGGCCTTGAAAGGCATCCCGCCGTGTGATGGGCATCTTTAAATACCCTCCATTGCGTTTCCCGATTGCAAACTGTATCAACACATCCAGACGCTCTGTAAAACGCCCATATCCGACCATACGACACCCACGAGCCGGGGCCACATAGCCACCAGTAGCCAGATATCCATCGATTTTGTAAAGCGCCAAGCGCTTTTCTTCATCGCTCAGTTCCAGCTGACCTGACCGTGCCTTCCGCATGGTACCGACCAGGGCATTCGAACTGAGGCCTAAAATTCGTTCTGGCTCCTGAGGAGATGGGCTCATCAGATCTGGCCGTGGCTTCTCACCGAGCATTGAGGCCACAAGTGTGGCACAGAGGTCAGTGGTTTCGGGGTTGTATTGATCCAGACCGGACGAAATCATTCCATCACGCTGATTGACATCATTGAGCAATTCAAAGACCAAGTCAGCGAGTTCTTTGGGATCCACCGTTTCAACGGCATCACCACTTGCCACATCTACACGCTCGTAAATGACTCGAGCAGCACCTCTGCGCTCCATTGAACGGGCGTTGTGCGCCTGATGGTCGCCCGGTAGATTGGCCTTTGGAATAACCACTGATGGAACGCCATTGGCACAGACTTCATTAAGAGAGCCAGCGCCACCTCGACAAATCACCACATCGGCCACCGAATAGTATTCACGCATATCGTGAAAGAAGTCTTTGGGAATATAGCGCTCAGATGCGTTAGCAGGCAGCCCTGTCAGCTGCTTGAGCCGTTTTTGTGAGTCGGCGTAGCCATTATAAGCATTTCCAATCAACTGCTTTCCAGTCCCGTGAATGACCCAAACATCAGGGTCCTCAAGCAGCAAAGGGAGGGCATCAATCACCACGCGATTAATCGTGCGGGCGCCTTGTGAACCGCCAAATGCAAAGATAACTTTTGCATCTGAAGGAATGCTGTGTTTTAAACGGTATTGCGATTTTAGGGTGTGAGCACCTTGTCCATCACCTGCCACCGCTGAAGCCCTCACCGGATACCCCACATAGGCTTTCTTATGTTCTGGAACCTTGGTTTCTGGAAAGGCCACACCAACTTGATCAGCAAAACGAGCAGCAAGTTTATTCAACCGACCAAGGACTGCATTTTGCTCGTGAACAAATATTTTGGGCTTGAGCAATCCAACTTTTCGCAGAAAAAAAGCGGCAAATAGAATGGGAGCTGCCACATACCCACCAGTGGCTACAATCACGGTCGGGCGGAGTCGCATAAGCAAAATGAGGGCTTTTACAATTCCAAAACTGAGTGCAAATACAAAAGGAACCAAATGTTTTGGGCTGACGCCAAAAAACCCCCTCGATCGCACATAGTACACTTCAGCCAGACCAGATTCGATTTCATGGCCCCATGCTCGAGGCACCATAGAAGACTCGGCTTTGCCGTTTACACCGACATAACTGAAAGACGCATTGGGATAATGGGCTCTAATGGCTTCGGCGATCGCGAGGTTGGGAGCCACGTGACCGCCGGTGCCACCACCTGTAAAGCAAAATGATGGGGAGGACATATTAGAGAGGAGAGAAGAGAAGAGGCGAAGGGGTATCTCTAGTTTAGAAAATTGACTTGACAAGACAAGTAAATTTTTAAAAAACTGCGTTTATGCTTTGAAGTTAATTCCTTTTTAATTCCGTCTCTGTTTTTTGAATGGCCTCAAGTCCATTTCCATGCTCAGGTAAAACAGTGATCACCACTTCATTTCCGTCAATTTCGATCCATTGAATGCGGCCGCGCACCCGTTGGTCATTCTCAGACCAACTAACCCAATCTCCCAATCCAAAGTTTGAGCGATTTGGCGCATGACCGTATCCTTGATCGGCCCATGTACCCAATCCACCCACCATTGACCAAGCCTCATCAAAACCATTTTCTCGCATGTAATGAGCCACACCGAAACTCCGCATTCCAGCTGCGCAAACCACCACCCATCGCACACTTTTATCGAACCGGCTGAGTTGTTCAGGAATGTCATTCATTGGTATCAACACTGAAGGCCGTAGAACCCCTTGGCGATACTCATACGGTTCTCGGATGTCTAAGATCTCAAAAGGGGTCCCTTCTGCATGCCAAGCCTCAAGTCCCGTCCGATCAATTTCCAAATCAATTTCAGGCTCGGGAACATCTGACACACTGGGTTCACCAATACTCGTGTCGGCTTGAGCTACATTCGTGTAAGCTTTGGTGGGCTTGCGTCTCAACAACCGGCGAAGAATGCGTCTGATCATGATGGCGATTATCCTGAGTAGGCTTCTGCCTGTTCAATTCGGCTCAATACCCAGTCAAAGTGACCGGTGGTGATGTGGGCATCACAATACTCACAAATACCGGACATGTTCACCTTGTCAAGGGGTGCACCACAACTTGGACAATCCTCCAAAGAATTGGCTTTTGACTGTGCACCGACTGAACGAATGAATGTCCAATACTCAGAGAAAGAGCGTTCTGATGATTTGGAACCAGAAACCACCTCACCCGTGTCCGTTTCGGTCCAATCGAGCATCGAAGCCACAATTCGGACCGTAATGGATTCAAGCCAAGAATCCGTCACAACCTTGGCAAACTCAATGCGTTGGATACGAATGTCGGCGTTTTTGTTCCACAATCGATCATCTTGATACTGTTTAATCCAAAATTGATGCACCTGAAACAACGCATCTGTTTGATATGCTCGGGCCTTGTCCCACTTTTGGTTACTCCATGCTTCTTGCAATGCAAAAAAGACCGTTGAAACCCGTTCACGGAAGTGATTTTCAGTCCAATCAGAATGCCGAGCTCGCATTTCTCGAAGCCCTTTGCCTAAGTACCCATGTATCTTTGTTGGAAGATGAACACCTGGTTCAACCCCTCCTCCCAGCGTTAGGTCAATCGGATTTAAGGGTGTATCTGACCGAAGCGAAATATTAGTCACAACCCAATTGAGCCGCCCATCGGTTCGAACGGTATCACAATTGGGGCAACGGCCATTGTCATTGACCGGCAGATTAGACCCACATGCAGGACAACCCAAGCGCCGAAGCTTGTCCGGTCCAAGCGACATCAGTGACGCATCTCGACGGAAGGTCCACTGTTCCATTCGCAATCTTTTATCGGTCAAATCATTGGCGCCAACCCGTTCAAAATTGGTCAAAAATGACAACTGTATGCTGTGCCATTTGCTGCCCACCTTAATGTGATCGATTCGAAGCCCACCAAAAATAATATTTTTAATTTGCTTGGGCTGAGGCTTGTTTTGCTCCGTAATAAGTAAGGCGCCGTCGACATGGGCTTTAAGTTGAACCACATCCTGCTGTGGGAGTCCTTGTCGGAGCTGAGAATAGACCAATTGGGCAAAATCAAAGAACAATGGTTCTGAAAACCTCGGATCCACATCCATGAGTGCATTGGTGGAAGCAGACCGTTGAGCCCGCATCATTCCAGCCGCATTGGATCTGTTTCTTTGGTTGCTTTGAGCGCCTCTTAAAAAATACCAGTAAAAGGCAAAAATAAATCCAGCAGTCAGTGGAATACCCACCGCAGGGTAGTTCCAACACAACCACCATAAAAACCGGATCAGTAGTTCAAAGAGGATACCCAGTCCGTCTGAACTGCCAGAGCCACTGCTGCTGCTGCCACCACCGCCGCCAAATCCCCCACCACCACCAACACGGGCTTCTGCATCGAGACTCATCAAGAGTGACGCAATGCCAATGACCAACCAAACTCGGCGTTGATGGGTTGCCGTTACCAAGGTCTCACCACGGGGGTATTGGGGATCTCGTTGTCGGTGGCTCCTACATTGGGGAGATGTGCCTTACAAAGTGCACCCAGTTCAGAAAGACCACTTAGGACATCTGGAAGTTGACCGAGGGTATGCGGATTAACCGCATCAGGGGACCAACGGATGGCCTCCAGTTCACCTTCAGGAATGGTCCCAAGCACACCTCTGTCAGCGACCACAGCGACCCTGTTTTCAAGGATTGACAAATAAACCAAGACACCCGTCCGATTTTTTGTCCCACCGACACTTTCTTCGTAAAACGCTGCATGTGCTGCTGTTTTGACCTGCTTGTGTTGACGAGATTTGGGCGTTAATTGACGCATCAAGATCGAAGAATGGTAAGCACCGTAGGCAACAGCTGTCATCAGAAGTGGAAGCTCAATGACCAGAACAAGTGGGCTGACCTCAATGTGCGAGAAAAGGGCCACCAATAAAAATAAATAGGCCAAAGCAATGGATGTCGCAAGCGCCGTACTCCAGTAAGGCCCTGAACGATGGGCAAGGACAACGACAATCTCTGCATGCGTTTCTTGCTCGGCCATTTCAACGGTCTTTTCAATTTGGGCTGCAAAATCTGGCGGAATACGAAACATAATGGGAACAAATGAACAAACGGACACAATAGGCTAACCAGTGCAAACCCTGTCCGGCAAGAACAACAGACAAAAGTGTCACCACAATTCATAAGCACTGGAACAGTTCTGTAGCCACAATCGGATCAGAGATTATTTAAATAACTTGCTTTGATGTTAGGATAATCAATGGAATTGTCTGATCACCATGAATAAAATTTTTATCGCCATTACACAGCCTCACGATTCGCTTACCAACCCCATTCAGCGTCGAATTGCACGGATGGTGGCCGCATTTCACCTTCTGACGGCTCCCCTTGCTCCAATGTTTCTGCTTTTAGGCGATACAATGGGTCTAGGGAACGGTCTGACCAACAAGCAAATGGCCTTGATTTTTGTGCTCGGCTTGGTGGATTACGGACTGGTTCGATCGCGCTGGTTTGTGATTGGCGTATGGGCACCCATCATCGTCATAGGCTTTATGGCGCCCTATCTGTTGCACGCATTGCCCGAGCAAAGTTCGACCATCTTTATTTTGTTTGTGGGGCTCATTTTGGCCGGCATTTGGGTCAGCATGAAAGAACTCTTGGTCATTAGTACCCTCTACACCTTCATTGCCATTTACATCAGCGTCAACACCAACCCCATCTCAGGGGGCACATTAATGTTGTGGCTCATCTGCACCGTTTTGATGATCATTCTTCGAAGCCATCTGACATGGTCACATGCCATTCATGAACAAGGGTTAAAAACACACAACAACCGATTGATATCACTACTCAACGCCACATTTGATGGCACAGCCATTGCCCAATCTGGCACTTTCTCTGAGGTCTCAGAAGTCTTTGCAAAACTGCTTGAAAGTCGAGCGGAACAACTGTTGGGACAAAGCCCAAAAGACATTTTGCCACCTCAGATGCTTCAAAATATGTCGGACAATCGACTGGGTCTTGCCACGGTACTAAATACCAACGGCTTTATACGATACATCCAATTTGTCAGTCAATCGGGAAAAGACTCAGAAGAGCAAATCTTTGCCATTCGAGATGTGACCCAACAACAGCTGCAACAAGCCGAACTCCAAACGACGGACCGAATGGTCTCTGCTGGATTTGTTGCCGCAGGTGTGGCCCATGAAGTCAACACCCCCTTAATGATCATTCAATCTGAAGTCGACCTCCTTCAGCACTCCAGTCAACTGCCCAAACACATTGGAACACGGCTTGAGCACATTGAATCAGGCATTGCAAGAATCTCCGACATCATGTCGGATTTAAAAAGGTTCACTAGGCCAAGTGGCTCCCCCACCACGGCAGATGTCAATGCACTCATTGAGTCGACACTTCGACTGGCACAGCATACCATTGGCCACAAAAGCAATGTCACATTGGAACTGGACCAATGTCCATCTGCGGCCATCTCAGAAAGCAAACTGTCCCAAGTCTTGCTCAACCTGCTGCTCAATGCTGCACAAGCGAAGTCTCCACAAAAATCCCAGTGCTCGATTACTGTCAAAACAACATACGAAGGAGACGATCATTTGATCATCGACATCATCGACGATGGCATTGGAATTCCAGATTCGCAACAACATGTCATCTTTGAACCCTTTTTTACAACCAAACCCAAAGAAGGAACGGGGTTGGGTCTGTCCATTTGCCAACGCATACTGACAGCATGTGGTGGACACATCCAGTTGATACATTCCTCTGTTGACGGCAGCCATTTTCAAATCAAACTGCCCACTGCGATTGTGTCATCATCATCTGAGATTCACATTGCAAGTCAACCCCCAAATGACAAGCGCATTCTCGTCATTGACGACAATTTCCAAATCCTAGAACTGCTAAAAGAACTGCTGCAACCCAATTCAGTTGAATGTCGAACCACCATTCAATCCGCACACGACGCCCTAGAAAAATCTGATTTTGACATCATCCTGTGCGATCTTGTCATGCCCAATGAAGACGGGCGATCTTTGTACCACCATCTGAAGTCAGCGGGAGAGCTTGAAAACTACCATTTTGCATTCATAACAGGTGGCGGGGTCGATATGGCCACCCAGCAATTTCTAGAAAATGCGCAGGTGCCGGTTGTCTTTAAGCCATTTCGAATCCAACAACTATGGGATGCCCTTGAACTTGAAGCCCCACCCTTGCTTGAGGCGCAGTAGGCTGGTTGGGGCATTGGCGGTTCGGGTGAGCGGGCCAGCACCCCCAGGGATTCTAAATGGGTTTTCTCATGACCTAAAAATACAGTCAAAACAGCAATACGGTGCTTCCTGTCAGATAAGACATCGGGCACAAGCCTTGGCATAAAGCGATGCGTAACTACCTTAAATACAATTCAAGTGGCCCAAAAATAGGATTTCCATTCCAGTAGAGTTGGCGATTTGGCCAAGCATTGACACAGTAATTTTCTTGCGAAAAACCAAAACCAGGTCCAAAAGGACCGGCGCAGTGACTAAAAAAACCACCAAAATTGCCATTTTCAGAGTGGCACTGATTGACATAAATGTCCATTGCATGGCCGGCGCCGTTGTCCCACCGTAAAAAGTCACTCCAGTTAAAGCCGTACAAATCAGTGCCCTGATTATTTTCCACAAAAATCGAATCTCCGATTTCGTAGGAATGATTTTCGTTTGAGAAAATGTACTCACCGTTGTAGCTCGCCATAAAGTTGGAAAATGACAGACCAGTGTATGCTGACAGAAAGTTTGACATGCAGTCGCTGTCAATCAGTTCAGCCACTCTGGTCCAGCCGCCGCCCTCTGTTGTCATGTCACAATAGACCAAAAGGTCTTGGCCATTCAGCTGGATGGTATAATCTCCATCTGACGACTGTGGATTGTGGGTGATGATGTCCAAACAAGATGCATGACATTCGGTCACGGTTGCATCAAGATCATCGCAGTCTTCCCAAAACTCAAAACCATCTCCATCGAAATCGGCTTGTGGACATTCTAAAAGAGTGTTTCCACCGCTGATGTTTCCGTTTTGATCCGTCCCAGCCTGATCAGATACAGTTTGGGTCGTATTACCCATGTCCCACAGTACGACGGTAGATGAATCGATCGAGGATTCCAATGATGGGACGAAGTCGGCTGTGTAAAGAACAGTATCTGAAACCCGAATCCAGTCCACAGTGCCATTAAACCACGCCTGATCAGATTGACATCCCCCACACGACTGGCACTGAAGTTCCCCAGCCACAGATAGCTGGTCGTTGGAAGTGATTGAAGCAACGCCCGTTTGAACTGTATCGACCAATTGTCCGTCCAAGAATAAATGTGCCTCTCCACTGGCACCGTCGAAAGTTGTCGCATAATGATGCCAGCCTGGACCGAGTGATGCAGACGACAACGCAGATGAATTTTTGCCCCCTGTGGCATAGGATACTTGAACCATTCCGGCATAGTCGGAAATCCGAACACCGTTGGCATCTCCAGTCCCTCCGAAATCATTCACATTGAGCACCGTGTCCATCAATGTGTTCATGGCATTGCCTCCACTGTAGCAAGGAACATTGCCTGGCCCATTGATTTTAAACCAACCTTCTAGCGTCATTTGTGTCCAAGTGGTTGGCAAAACCGCATCAGCGGTGAGGACATGGTCCCCAATGCCAGCCTCCCACGACGAACAAGTCTCGAGCACCTCAGCCATCACCATAGCCGTTCCGCCATCATCAGTGCCGTCAAATGGCGTGACCTCACAGGTCCAAATCCCAGCACTGGTTAAAGCGGCTGGAAAAGCATCTGATAAATCGACTGATTCAATTGTAGATTGTTGAATCACACCAGATGAATCTGTCCACTCATAGGTGTAAAAGATCGCATCACCATCATCGTCCACACTCGGCACATCAACCATGCAAATGAGGTCGTCCTGCCCGACATCAGCGGGGTCAGGCAACAACTGAATGCTGGGAGTGGTCGGAGCCGTGTTCACGATTGTTATGATGGGCGAAGTTTCAGACGGACCATCATCAATGCCGTCATTCGGGGTAACGACCACATACACCTGATCATCACGATCAAAGTGATTGACGCCGTTGAGATCTGAGTTGTTTCCAAATTGCACGAGACTGGTTGTCCCTGTCAAAGAATCAACCACAAACCACTCGTATTCAGCCGTCACTGCCTGACCTTCAAAATCGGCAAAGGAGACAGAGGCAGACACCACATCATTGGTCGCTACCATTGACGGTAAAAGCGTCAAGTTGATGACGGTTGGTGGGATGTTATCAACAGCCACAGTGGCACTGGCTGTATCTGTGGCACCACTGCCATCAGTGGCGGTCACCAAACAGGTCACTTGGTCCAAAGGGGCAACGGAAAGAGTCGCCAAATCAAGCGCAATCCCAGAACCAACAACGGTCGTTCCAATGAGCCATTGATACGACATGGCAGGTACTTCATCTGGATCCTGAGCAGTTCCAGAGCAGGTAAGAGTGGTTTCAATATTGATGGCTGTTGCGGGCGAGATAACGGCACCTGAAACGGTTGGTGGGGTATTGTTAATGACAATGTTCGCTTCAGCCACAGGGCCGTCAACCCATCCATCGTTCGGGGTGACCTGAACGGCCCAAACCTCTCCTTTGGCAGTGTTCGCAGCAACAACGGTTGGACCCAACTGAGAAGTCTGGACCACATTGTCTTTCAGCCACACATATCCGTAAGTGACTGTTGACCCCTCTGGATCGATAGAGGCCACATCAATGACGGCTGTCAAATCGGCCATGGTGGTGGCGGGGTCAGGACTCAATGAAATGGTAGGGGTACTGGGCAATCCATTGACGGTGAAGGTAATTTGGTCAGCATCGGTGAGCCCGTCGGTATCTGTTGCCGTTACCAAAAGCGTGTGTACTCCATAGGCCAGCTCGTTGGTTGAAAACTGGGCGTTCCCCGTTGAGGTGGGACCTTGATTGGAAAACAGAGCGCCATCAATCACCCAATCAAGGCTGATGTGGTCTGGTTGATCTTGGAGGTCCGAAACCGTGACCGCAAAATCGATGGGCTGTCCTTCGGAGTAGACCTCACCATCAATGGGACTGTTAATGGCGATTTGTGGCGGAGTACCGACGGTGTAATCAATGGCTGCCGTGCAGGTTTCACCCATCTCATCAGTCACAGTCATGACAATGTTGTGGGTATTGACAGTGAGATCAGAATACGAAAAAGACACATCTCCTGCACTGGTTGGAGTCGACTCTCCAAGCGCATTGTCTTTGTCGGAAGACCACGAAACCGTCAGCCAATCGGACGGAATGTCAACATCACTCACCTGAGCAGTAAAGGACACCACATCACCTATGGTTCCAACCGACCCATCTTGAGGCGTAATAATCTGACACAAGGGGGCAGAGTTTGGGGGACCAACCTCGACAACCACACTGGCCGAGTCGGTTTTTCCCGTCGTATCCTCGACGGTGAGCTGGATGGCATGCTGTCCTTCTGACAAGTAACCAAAGCCCTCGGTCTCTCCATCTGAGTTTGGGGCCACAACAACCTCGGACAGCAATCCATCCAGATCGGAGGACCAGTCACCAACAAGATCAGACGCAGCGTCTTCAGCATCGGACAATATGCCTGAAAACACAATTTTCTGATCACTGTAATAGACCCCCGCTGCAAGCGGAGAACGAATTTCTGCTTGGGGTGCAGCCGTGGGTTCAACGACCAATGCCACAGCAGCACTCGCAGTGGCATTCCCCGCATCTTTCACTTCAAGCGTCACCGTAGAACCCGTCGTCGGCAAAACACCTTCACACTGTACGGTACCATCCGACTCAGGAACCCTTGCGTCGCAAAGAACTTCAGCATCGACGAACCAAGTCGCTGTCAGCTGATCGAAACGGTGATTGGGATCTGAAGCCGATCCTCGAAAGGTTGTGACAAACCCCTCTAACACCGTATCCCCGTCACTGTGGGAGGTAATGGTGGCTACTGGCTTGCTGTTAAATGCCGTGACTCCTTTGTCGGAGTCACACGCCATTGTAAAAATTACACTCAAAATAATCAACAAACGACTCATGGACTCACCTCAGGATTAGGGCATCACAAAATTATCATTCGACCATGCGGTTATGCAAGGTCTTCTATCAGATGAATGAAAACAGGTGTTGAGCTAGCGCTTTTCACAAGACCAAGCATAAGCGGCATTGCTGGGTGCAAAGCAGCCGAGGTCTTGCCACAATCCGTTGTAACTGATGTCACCAATCATGTTAATGCAGTGCTCGCCTCCCCCACCGTTGTTTGGTTCACTGCCATTGGATGGCCAGTTAAAATAGGTCATGGAGAGGCCTGTCTTTTCATCTATCCATTGCCCTTCTGCAGCGACATCGGTTCCGCCCAGACGAATGGAGTAGTTGGTGACAGGTTTGTTGGCCCAGACATTCAGAGAGAGATCAAAGATGTGATCATTTTCACTGCTGCTTAATGGCAATGCTACCCCGTCGTAATTTCCGAAGCGACAGTGGCTCTCTACTTCAGTTTGGTCGAGTTGTACGGTATCCACGCACACATTAAAATAGACGCCGTTACCGTCAAAGTCGGCCTCACAGTCAAAGCCATCGCAGTCTGTATCGATCCCATCGCCATATGCATCGCCGGCCAATGGATGGATGCTTGGATCGGTATCATCGCAATCTGCCCAAGCCTCGTATCCATCATTGTCGAAGTCCGTCATGTCGCGCCGAACCATCCAAACCGTTTCGCCGGCAGAGTCGTGGCACAGGTGAGCGGTGTTTGTACCATTCGAGTCTGCCCAACCGAAATTGTCTTCTGATGACGCCGACTGTGGCATACGGCTGCCATCTACATGTTGATGGTAATTCGCATATTCCCCGTAGAACCAGAGTTCGTAGGCTTGAACATCGTAACCACGTATGAGGCCTTCAATCTGATAAGGGTTGCTGCCATTCGACTCAATTGAATATGACAAGGTGTCCGTTGCAAGCGAAATATCAGCAAAAATGTAATCGTCTTGCGACTGTGCAAAATCACGGTGACAGCGGCTGTGTACTTCGCTAGACATTGCCATAAGGGGGTCCATATTGGACAGAGACAAACGGTAATCGTCCCAGTTGGGAGAGGTGCCGTTGCGCGGAAAATCAGTGGAGAACGGTTGATGACTGTAGCTGGTTCGATGAATAAAATCGTAGCTTTCGATGAGTGTCCATCCACCACCATTCGTGGACATGTCACAATACGCCTCAAAAGCGCCAGAGCCAGATGGGTCTATCCAATACACACCATCACCAATGCTGTAGCCGTCAGCCAGAATTTGGGAACAATCCACACCTGGGCAAGAGTCGGTTGCACCACTTGGACCAATGGTGATGTTGGGGTCAGTGTCATCACAGTCTTGCCAATCAAAGAAGCCATCGTTATCAAGGTCACCAGAGGTGATCTGAGCCACTTCGGCTGCACTGAGTGCACAATTGTGAATAATGACATCGTCAATGTCACGGTTGTATGCCCCGCTTACAGGATTAACCGCACCACCAAGGTACAAGATGGCATCTTGATCAGGTACTGATGTGGCCCCATAATCATCGTCGACCTCAACCCCATTCAAATACAGGACCAGATGACCCTGATCGTAGGTTCCGGTCACATGAAACCAAGTTGAAATCTCTGAATACGACATGATGCGTCTGGTAAAACCACCATTCCCGACAAGACCAAAACCGAGTTGATACATCCCATTTCCGTAGAGTGAGTCAT